>DAOVAE010000068.1 GCA_030671225.1 Desulfobacteraceae bacterium | reverse complement strand
TTAAGCATGGAATCCATTTTATCGGCATCTTGCCGAACATCGTAATATTCAACCTCCCGGCCTTGTTTGGCAAAAGCTTCACGAGCCTGGTTTGTATAAGGTCAAGTATCTTTACCAAAAATCAATATTTTGTCAGCCATTATTCCTACCTCCCTGGTTTACAATTAATGCCTGTGCAAGACAAAAATAATCACTTATATTTCAATATTTTGCAGATAAACGTTCTAAAAAAGAGATAACCGTTCACGGTTCAACGTTCATGGTTCAAGGTTAGATTCACAACACAAGCTTCCATCAACCCTTGAACGCTTATGGCCAGACAAAAAGCAAAGTTTGCTAGCAATTTCGGTTTGAAGTGGCAAATTCGGGATGCAACAGGTTCATCCATGCATAATATTGCTGAAAGTGAACGAGAGAAAGGTAACCCTGAACGCTTGTCCGCCTATCTTTGTGGCGGAGTGAACCCGGAACCTGTGAACGCATACAAAAAAGAGCTACTAACAGGTATTTAAATTTTTGTCAATGATTACAGATTGACAAATACCATGGGGGTTGATAAAAATTTTTATGGCCAAAAACAACTCGGATAGTGGAATTTCAAGGGATGTTACCATTACAAACGCTCTTGGTCTTCATGCAAGGTCTGCGTCTAAGATAGCAAAACTTTGTAAAAAAGCAAAATCAAAAGTGTGTATAATTAAGGACGGGAACAAGGCGGATGCTTCCAGCATTATCGATATACTTACCCTGGCCTGTGCACAAGGTTCAAAGATAACTTTAAAAATTGACGATCAATCGGATCTTGAAATTTTAAACGATCTTGTGCAGCTGGTTGAAAGTAATTTTGGAGAATAACCAGGCATGTTAAATGCAAACCAAAGGGAAATACAACTCCACGGCATTAATGCTTCTTCGGGTATTTGCATCGGAAAGGCATACCTGGTCGGCAGAGAAGGCGTGGATGTTGTAGATAAATATTTTATAAGTCAAGAGCATTTAAAAAAAGAGATAAAACGTTTCAAAAAGGCCGTAAAGAAATCAAAAGATGAGCTCCTTTCTGTAATTGAACAAACACCTAAAAAAATACGTCCGCATGCCTCCATTCTTGAGATCCAGATGGCGCTGTTCAAAGACAAAAGGCTATATGCCAAAACTATCAAAACCATTGAAAAGGAACTGGTAAATGCTGAATGGGCCTTCAAAAAAGTGGTATCGAACGTCAAAGCGATGTTTAACAATATGACGGACTCCTATTTGCAGGGGCGGGCGGCCGACATTATCCACGTATCAGACAGCATCATGCAGAACCTGGTTGGGGCCAAAACCGAGAGTATTGCCGCAATCGATAAACGGGTCATACTTGTAGCTACTGACCTATCCCCTGCAGAGACCAGCCAGATACAACTGGAACAAGTAAAGGGATTTGTAACCGATCGCGGAGGCAAAACATCACATACAGGCATCATTGCCCGGACTCTTGAAATTCCCGCTGTTCTGGGTCTCGAAAATGCAACCCGTGTAATAAAAAACGACGACATCATCATTGTAGATGGTACCGCCGGTATCGTTATAGTTAATCCAACTGACCAAACCCTGATACAGTTCGAAGAACGTAAAGATAGATATGAAGCATATAAAGCCGGTATTGCGCGAGACAGCCATCTTCCGGCTGAAACAACAGATGGTGTCTTTTTCCAGATTATGGGTAATATCGAGCTGTCCGAAGAGGTGGTATCGGTTATTGATTACGGCGGAGATGGTATCGGTCTTTACCGAACGGAATTTCAATATTTTAACCGTCCCGATTTTCCCAGTGAGCATGAGCTTTTTGATAAATACAAGGATGTGGTCGAGGTAATGACACCAAGGCCGGTAACGATTCGAACCTTAGACATCAGCGGTGATAAAGCGGTTTCCTATGCTTCGGATTCTTATGAGACCAACCCTGCTCTCGGGCTTCGAGGTATCAGGTACTGCCTGAAAAAACCAGATATTTTCAATACCCAGCTCCGGGCCATATTAAGGGCCTCTGCATTCGGCAACGTCAGGGTTCTTTTTCCCATGATATCGTGCCTTGATGAAGTCCATCATGCAAAAAGAATGTTAAACGAGGCTGCCGATTCTCTGGACAAAGAAGGTGTAATCTTTAACGACAATATTGAAGTCGGGATAATGATAGAGGTGCCTTCGGCAGCGATCTTGGCGGATGTGATGGCAAAAGAAGTTGACTTCTTCAGTATCGGAACCAACGATCTGATCCAGTATACCCTGGCGGTGGACAGGGGCAACGCACAGGTTGCGCATCTCTATCAGCCACTCCATCCTGCCGTTATCCGGATGATTAAACATATCGCCGATGTGGCCGGAGACCACGATGTGAAGATCTCCATGTGCGGTGAGATGTCAGGCGATCCTGTTAATATGCCGATACTTTTAGGGTTGGGAATAAACAGATTTAGTACGAATCCTCAGTCAATACCTACAACTAAAAGCATAATAAGAATGCTTAATGTTGAAGATGCCGAACTGTTTATCAATGAAGTTCTTAAAGAGACCACCGAAACCGGTGTCATGGAACTTGTGCTGAGTACATATGGCAGTATTCTATTTGAAATAGGATATACCGAATAATAATTTCTTTTTTGGTAACCGTTCACGGTTCAAAGTTCATGGTTCAAGGTTAGATTCATAACACAATCTTCCATCAACACTTGAACGCTTATGGCCAGACAAAAAGCCAAGTTTGCTTGCAATTCCGGTTTGAAGTGGCAAATTCAGGATGCAGCAGGTTCATCCATGCATAATATTGCTGAAAGTGAACGAGAGAAAAGTAACCCTGAACGCTTGTCCGCCTATCTTTGTGGCGGGGTTAACCCGGAACCTGTGAACGCATACCTTTTTTGAATATTTAGGAGAAAATAAAACTTGAACAAAAACCATATTAAAATTGTAACTGAAAACAGAAAAGCCAGGTATAACTACTTTATCGAAGATACTTACGAGGCTGGAATGGTCCTTTTAGGGACCGAAGTTAAATCAATCCGACTAGGCCGCATTAACCTTAAAGATTCTTATGCCAGGATTAAAAAAGGCGAAGTTTTTGTGCACCAGATGCACATCGGTGCTTATCCCTTTGCCTTTTATGACAATCACGATCCTTTAAGAAAAAGAAAACTTCTTTTGCATAAGCTTGAAATCAAGAAGCTGTATGGCAAGGTTAATGAAAAAGGATATTCTCTAATACCTTTAAAGGTATATTTCCAAAACGGAAAAGCAAAACTCACCATAGCCCTTGTCAGAGGTAAGCGCAAGCATGATAAACGAGAGACTATTAGACGACGCGATGAGCAGAGAGATCTTGAAAGGTCCAAAAAGGAATACTGAGATTTTAAGAAATGAATATTGAC
Organism: Desulfobacteraceae bacterium; assembly: GCA_030671225.1. Taxonomy (GTDB): domain Bacteria; phylum Desulfobacterota; class Desulfobacteria; order Desulfobacterales; family UBA11574; genus DAOVAE01. Next base: position 3,281 of record DAOVAE010000068.1, on the reverse strand, counting down.
CGTGAAAAAATCGATTTTGATGTGCTTTTTGTAGGCGGAGGTCCTGCAAACCTGGCAGGTGCCATTCGGTTGATGCAGCTCGCCGGAAAGAAAAATATGAACCTTGAAGTTGCACTAATCGAAAAGGGAGCGGAAATCGGGTCACATGCTTTGAGCGGCGCCATCCTGAACCCGGTCGCATTAAAAGAGCTAATTCCGGACTTTTTAGAAAAACAGTGCCCCATGGAAGAAACCGTAAGGGAAGACGAATTCTACTTTTTAACCGACAAAAAACAGTATCGAATCCCCATTATTCCCCGTTATATGCATAACAAAGGCTTTTACATTATCAGTCTTTCCAGGTTCACAAAATGGCTCGGCAATATTGCCGAAGACTTAGGCGTAAATATCTTCTCGGGTTTTGCCGGTAAGGAAGTACTTTATGCCGAAGATCAAAAGACTATCCTAGGAATCCGTACCGGTGACAAAGGTCTCGGAAAGGACGGTCAACCCAAGAGCAACTTTGAGCCGGGCATAGATTTACTGGCCAAGGTTACGGTATTCGGCGAAGGGGCAAGGGGAAACCTGATGTGGGATGTTGCGCAAAGACTCGACATCTTTTCAGGGAAAATGCCCCAGATGTTTGAAGCCGGCATCAAAGAAGTTATCCAGCTTCCTGAAAATAATTTTTTTACCTTTAGCCGGGGCAACGATATACATACTTTCGGATATCCCCTGGGCCTGAACACACAGGGCGGCGGTTTTATTTATGAGATGAAAGATAACAAGGTTACCTTGGGGTTTCTTGTGGGGCTCTGTTATGAAGACTCCATGCTCGATATTTATAATGAGTTCATAAAATTCAAGCGGCATCCATTTGTGGCAGACATAATAAAAGACGGCAAGGTCATCGAACAAGGCGCAAGAACGGTAGCCACCGGAAGCTATTTTACCATCCCCGAGCTTGCAGTGGACGGCGCTGTGTTTGTGGGCGGCAGCGCATCCATGCAGAATACTCCTGGACTAAAGGGTGTCCACCTATCCATGAAGTCAGGAATGCTGGCGGCAGAAGCGATAGTCAATGCCTTTGAAAAAAGCAGCTTCACCAGACAAACCCTCGGGCTTTATCATGACCTGTTTGAAAATAGCTGGGCAAAAAATGAGATTTTTGAGGGCAGAAATTTTGCTCAGACACTTGCAAAAAAAGGGTTGGCTAAGTTTATCCATCTCGGAGTTCAGTATATCACCAAAGGACGTGGTTTTTGCGAGAAAATGCCGATTGAACAAGATCACAAAGCACTACAGCCTGTGAAGGAAGACGTTGATGATGTTATTACGACCCCTGAAAAAAAGAACTTAGACGGTGTCTTGTATGTTGACAAACTTACCGGCGTCTACCTGTCAAAAACCATGCACAGGGAGGATCAGCCCAGCCACATTATCGTGCATGAACAGAACCTGTGCGTCAATGAATGTTTTAAGACATACCGATGTCCCTGCACCAGATTCTGCCCTGGAGATGTGTACGAAATCGAGATAGACCAAAAGACATCGCAACGCCGGCTGATACTGAACCCGTCAAATTGTCTACACTGCAAAACCTGTGAAATAAAGGATCCTTACCAGAATATAACATGGACGTGCCCTGAGGGGGGAGAAGGTCCGGGATATACTGTGTTATAATCTTCCTTTCCTTAAAATAGCGACCAGAAGCCATATCCCCATGATTGCTGCGGTTGAAAACAATACAATTCCGATCAAGGATATTCCGTAAAACAGAGGCGGGGTTTCGGAAATAACGATAAGAGCTGAACCGATAATCAGAGCAGCAATGATGATTGAAAAGGATATCCTGTTGCTGATCCTGTCATGGGTCGCCAGTATTGTTTCAAGCCCTTTATGCTCCCATTTCAAAGATAGTTTCTGCTGCCGTATCAAACGTGTAATTTCAAGCGTGTCTTTGGGAAACTGCTGAATGAATTGAAGCATTCCCGATCCTATCTTTATGATATCGCCCGCGATTCTTCCGGGGTAGAACCTGGCAAGCTTTACCCGCTCTATAAACGGTGCGGTTTGTGCAATCATGTCAAAATCCGGATCGAGCACAAGTGCAACACCCTCAATAGTGGTCAGCGCCTTCATCATAAGGAAGATATCCGGCGGAATCATGAGATAATAACGGGAAGCAAGCTCAAGCAAATGGTTCAGCAGTTTACCGATTTTTATATCTTTCAAAGGCTTGTAAAGATGCTGTCCCATGAAGTCTGATACATCCTTTTCAAGCAAACGGATATCAGGCTCGTCATCCCAGTCAGTCAGTTTCAGGAGTATCCGGGTTACTCGGGCTTCATTCCGATGAACCACGCTGTCTATCAAATCGACGAAATCTTCTCTGTTCTGCCGGTCCACTGAGCCTGTCATACCGAAGTCGAGCGGACAAATTACGTTGTCAGGTAGTACAAAAATATTTCCTGGATGGGGGTCGGCATGAAAGAAACCGAAATCGAATATTTGCTTCAAAAAACAGTCGGCTCCCCGGGCGGTAATCGTCTTTCTATCAAGCCCGGCCTCTTCCAGTCTGTCAATTTCTGATATCTTGATACCGCTTACCAGTTCCATAGTAATAACGTGCTCGGTTGTCTTATCTCTGAAGACTTTGGGGATATAGATGGTGGGATCGTCTAAAAAGTGTCGGGCAAACCGCTCCATGCTGGTTGCTTCAATGGTGTAATCGATCTCCTTTTCGAGTGTCCTGGCAAATTCCTCAACAATTTTAACCGGTCGGTAAAGCGACATCTCTTCTATGTGGCGTTCCATAAGGGTTGCCAGATGGAGCATGATCTCGAGATCGATTTCGATGATCTTCTTGATGCCGGGACGCTGAACCTTGACCGCCACCATTTCACCGTCCTCCAATTCGGCCCTATGCACCTGTCCTATAGAAGCGGAGGCAAAGGGTGTTTCATCAAAAAAATCAAAAAGTTCTTCCGGAGGAGAACCGAACTCTGTTTCTATGACATTAATAACTTCGCTGAATTCAAAAGAAGGGACTTCATCCTGGAGTTTGGAGAGTTCGCGCGTAAAATCGGCCGGTACCAGATCCGGGCGGACGGAGAGGATCTGGCCGAATTTTATATAGGTAGGCCCCAGTTCTTCAAAAGCCATTCTAACCCGTTCCGCCCTTGAAAGTTTTTCAAGGCGGTCCCGCCGATTCCTCACAATCAATTGAAGACCGATTTCGATGTACTGCTCAATCTTTAGCAGTTCCACCAGATCTCCAAAGCCATATCTGAAAAGAATAG
>DAOVAE010000025.1 GCA_030671225.1 Desulfobacteraceae bacterium | reverse complement strand
CCCCATGATAAGGGAGAACTGGTACGGAACAGGATTATTGCAATACTTAAAGAATGCGGAATACAATTTGAGAAAGCACATCATGAGGTTACGCCTTCACAACATGAAATTAACCTTGAGTGCGCAGATCCCTTGACCGCTGCTGACAGAACCGTGCTTTTTAACTACATAACTCAAAAAGTTGCTGAGGAGTTCGGCTATCACGCAACTTTCATGCCCAAACCATTTGACGATTTAAATAGAAATGCCTTTCATCTGCACATTTCCATGCAGGATTTGGATGGGAAGAATTTGTTTTATGATTCAGATAGCGAAGATAATATCAGCAATATCGGCAAAAAATTTATCGGCGGTATATTGAAATATGCCAGGGAAACCTCCATAATCATGGCTTCGACATTCAATTCATACAAAGCGTACGTGCTGGACAAGGAAGCGCCCGTTGTCAGAGGCTGGGGTTTTAAAAACAGAAGCTCAATGGTCAGGATACCGTATACTCATAACCCAAATAACACGCGAATCGAGCTGAGAAACCCTGATCCGGCCGGCAATCCGTATCTTCAGATGGCAGTATTAATTTACATGGGACTTTATGGCATAAAAGAAGATCTCGATTGCGGCCGGCCTGATATCGGGAGCACCTATAGAAGGAAATATAAATACCGCGTCTGGGACAGACGGTTTTTACCTAAAAGCATGTACGAGGCTTTGGTTGAAGCCGAAAGGAGCAAATTTCTAAAAGAAGTTTTGGGGGAGCGGATTTATAATACTTACATGTCCCTTAAAATAAATGACTGGGAAGATCACAGAGTCCATATTACCCCAAGAGAACTCAATAAATATCTGAGCATATAGGAGGAACATATAATGGAAGAGTGGGTTGAACAACTCCAAAACAGTGTCAATACCCTCGATAGTTTGAAGGCGCTTATTAAGGTCACCCCGGAAGAAGAGAAGGCCATAAATACTCTCAACACCACATGGGGGACGACCCCCTATTTTGCTTCTTTGATGGATCCGAACAATCCTGATTGTCCAATACGCAAACAGGTCATTCCATCTATGAAAGAAACGGAGAACAGATATGGAATGCCCAACTATCTGATCTGGAAAGAAAACCGAGACACCGATGAGGTTAGACCCGACTGTATTGCCAGGCAGTACCATGACCGAATAGCTTTTACAGTTACTGATATCTGTGCAAACTATTGCCGTCACTGTTTTCGTAAAGAACTCGTGGTTGACCGTGATCTCAAGCTTCGCTTTGATTTTGAAGAAGGGATAGAATGGATCAGTGAGCATGAGGAAATTAGGGACATTCTCATTACCGGCGGAGACCCTTTCATCCTCTCAGATGACAAAATTGAATATCTAATTCGCAAGCTGCGCGAAGTCCCCCATATAGAGATGATCCGTTTTGGTACACGCACGCCAATTGTTCTGCCCCATCGAATCACCGACGGTCTAAAAAAGATCCTGAGCGTCTATCACCGGGTACCAATCTGGGTGAATACTCAGTGTAATCACCCCCAAGAAATTACGGACAAGACGGCAAAGGCTGTTTTCGATCTTCTATCTTGCGGGGTAAATGTGGGTAATCAGGCTGTTCTTTTAAAAGGGATCAATGATGATGTGGAGACTTTCAGGAAGCTGCATCAAAAGCTTTTGGCGGTTCGTATCCGGCCTTATTATGTCTTTTACTGTGAACCGGCGCCCGGCATCGATCATTTCCGCACACCGGTTGAAAAGGGTGCTGAGCTCATTCGAGATGCGCTGCGTGGCCACACAACAGGTCTTGCCCAGCCTATGTATGTCATTGCAACTAATATCGGCAAAATTCCCTTGATGCCGGATTATTACATTGTTGATAAGAATGTAAAAGAATATAAACTAAGAAATTATCAGGGGATTTACACCACGTGGCCGAATATTCCAGAATAGCACTAACCTGAATATTTCATAAAAAATTCGGGCTATGGGTTTGGCAGGTATGGGGTCAAATCCTGAACATATTCTGTCAGTACTTTGAAACCGCCATCACCTAACACAGAAATCGCTTTTTCCCCATCTTCAGCGGCCACCCTCATGACGAGCTGATAGATGCCAGGATATTTTTTCTCCGGCCAGGTAACCAAGCTCCGGATATTGACTTGATGTTCTTTAAGGAGTTGTGCCACCTCAGACAACACACCGATCCGATCCTCAACCAAAACGATAAACCTTGTACTCCCCTCGCCAAAGCCGATAGCGCGCAGCAGCACCTCCATAACATCAGTGGTTGTAATAATCCCTACGAGCTTTCCCCCTTCCATTACCGGCAGAGCGCTGATCCTGTTTTCCTGCATGATGCGGGCCGCACGTTCAATGGTTGTACCGGGCGATATGGAAATGATCTTTTTTACCATGATCGTTTCAACGGTCATTTGTGACAACAGATAGTTCAACTCGTGGACGCTGAGGGTTGTGGCTGGAGATGCCCAGCTCTGCTTAACGTCTCTGTCCGAGACAAGCCCGATGAGTTCCCCATTTTTGTCTACTACCAAAAGATGGTTGATCCGTTTTTCGGCGATGATATCCTTGGCTTTTATCAGAGGGGTTGCAGGGGGAATTGTTACAATGTGTGTATGCATAATACGACCAACGTACATTGGGGTTACCTCCTTTGCATGATGAAAAAAGATCGAGCAAGAAAAAACTTATACTATTATTGAGCGTGGCGGGCAAGAACAATCATTTCAACAATTCTATATTGTTTAAATAAAAGCGCCCTTCTTCGGCATAATCTATGGCAGGAAAAATACTCTCTCTTTCATTTGTGGCCTGGTAAATTTGTATGGCGTGTAATATTTTACAATCTTTGGCACACCTTTCTTTAGGTTGATTTTTCTTATGACAATTTGCGCATGGAGAATAAATCATAATACCCTCCTTTATGGTTCTGATATTATAATGAAAAACCATCCCTTGCACAGCTCAAGCATACACGATCTGTCAGCCTGTCTGAAATATTATTTAATCTTGTTATAAACATGACGGTAGAGCTACTGAGTCTCTCCGGCGGCCTTTTTCCGGTCCTGAAAAAGCTCACAGTTTTTACACCAATTGCGTATGTCCCCTTTCCGAAAAATATCTTGGCAAACTTCTCGATAATATTGCATTTTTGGATCTTTAGGGCATCTAATAATCGCTTTTTTCATAAATGCTTTCCTTGCGGTTCTTTTGATCTCATCTTGTTGATATGTTAAAATAATTTTATGAAATTTAATAAATAAAAGTGGCTTGTGTGTCAAGAAAAAAAAGCCACAATATATTGTAAATTTTCTTAAAATTATATATAACTAATTTAAATTATATAATATATCTGTATAATATTTCTTATACGGTTTTCATTAATATTATTAAAAAATAGGGGGCGGATCTACAATCGACCTGTTTTGGTTGGTTTTGGGGACGATTTTTCTAATCAGCCAGAATAAGTTTAGGTGTCCAACGTGAAACTAAAAATCTGCATTAACTTTTTTCGAAAAAGATGAATTTGTAATAATGATAATGCAAAATTTAAGTGGGACATTATCTTGTTTGACACGAATGCGTCGTTATTTTAAATTATGTTCAATTAGACATTTTTCAAAGGTCTCATTTATCAACTTGATGGAAAGGAGTTGTATATGCTTAAAAGAATTTTTATTTTACTGGTACTGCCATTGACGTTTATGGCATGCAAAGACAATACCCTCAATCTCAAAATCCGGTACCATCAGGTTCAAGGCTTGAATCAGGGAGACAGGGTCATTTTTGAACAGAATCATATAGGTGCAGTTAACAAAGTGGTTTATTCAGATGAAGGTTTTTTCATTGTCTATATTTCCATCAAAAAGGATTTGGCTAATGCTGCAACAGAGCATTCCAGGTTTTTCATCATCACGGATCCTCAAAACATAGAGAATAAGGCTGTCGAGATGATCCATACCCGTCAAGGCGGAATACTTTTGCAAAATAATGCTACACTGGAAGGTGCTACAGAAACCTCAGTTTTTCTCAATCAGCTTTTTAATGGTATTGAGAAAGGACTAGAAGATCTTCAAAAACAGTTCGGACAATTTTCTAAAGACTTAAAAAGCATCCCGGAAAGCGAAGAATTCAAAAGACTCGAAGAGGAATTGAAGCGTCTGGCAGAAGAAATGAAGCGATCTGGCGAAGCGACTCGTCAAAAGTTACAGAAGGAATTATTACCGAAACTAAAAGAAGAGATGGAAAAACTTAGAAAACGATTGCGCGAATTTGGCCATGAGGATAAGATGAAGCCTCTTGAAATCCAGATGGAAAAAATGCAAAAAATATAACTCGAGTTTCACATTACCTGCTTTTGACGGTGCTTGCATTGTTGCCTAAAAGACTACGAGAAGCCTTGCATCGGCATAAAGTAATATGCTATGCTCTAAAAGGTTAAATTCCCTGGATCGATCCTAATCATTTGGGAGCGCTCAAGCTGGTATTTTAGCGGGAACATTTTTTAGAAAATTACACAAAAGCTGAGATGATTACCCTTTCTACTTATATGACGATAAAGCAGGGCTGCTAAAATGACGGGAAACGTTTTTATTTACAAGGATAATAAGGCGATAGTTATTTGCCCGAAATGCGAAAAATCAAAGACAATAGATGTGTCCGAAGACATAGGTTCTAAATACCTGGTCAGGTTGAAGCATAAGTGCAGCTGCGGATATTTGTATATTGTTCTTTTGGAAAGAAGAAAAAGACACAGAAAAATAGTAAATCTTCCAGGGATATTTATTTGTTCTATTTCCAAAGAGCAAGTAGCTAAGGGTTTAATGACAATACAAGATATCACTCGCGCCGGACTATGCTTCAAACTTGACGCAAATACAAAGCAAAAATTGAATATTGGCAATAAACTTTTATTGGAGTTTAATCTTGACGACAAATCGAGATCTTTGATCAAAAAAGAGGCGATTATAAGAAATATTCGCGGGGATTTTATAGGCGTTGAATTTTCTTCCGTGGATCTCTATGATAAGGCTCTTGGCTTGTATATGTTCAGCTAACACCTAAAACCTGCATTAACTATTCGCGAAAGAATAAAGATAGATTGTTATTTGGATATAGGTCTCAACAATTAAACTTTGAATTGATTACATTCCTCTTTACCCTATTTGAGAGCAATTATGGATGTTACAAAACAGCTTAAAAACTTGTTAGAGACGGCAAAGCTTTATCGAACCCAGGGATTATTATTCGAGGCAACGGAAAAATATGAAGAAGCAGAGACCTTGATCAAGGAAACCGGGTTGATAAAAGATGGACAAAACCTGCTAAATATTATCTCAAAAAAGATTAGCGCCATTAACAAAGATATTGAGAGAATAGACGAGCAATCGTCATTGCCTGAAGTATCACAAGGACATCAGGATGTTATCAAGGAACTATTTTCTGAGACAAAGGGAAAGGACAAAGATGAAGCAGCTATGGAGGGAGCCATAACCCTGGCCAAGTTCGGTCAGTTCGCTAGGGCAATAAAAGATTTCCATAAGTTGTTAAAAAAGGCCCCTCTTCGAATGAAAGCGGCAAAAAATATTTTGCGTTGTCACATGACGCGCACTTCAATAGAGGATGCTGTTGCTCAATTTCAGAAATGGCAGTCAAGCGATATTTTTACACGAAATCAGTTGTTAACAATACGCCTATTTCTTGAAGTTTTCCGTTACGATAACTTGAAAGAAAATATTGCCCTTCAATTAAAGGATTCTGCAGATGTTGAGAAGATTGAGATAACGGGTGGAGAGGTTCCTGATATCTGCTCCATGATAACAACTTTGGATACTGGTCCCCTAAAGGGAGTGACATTTGTTCTTAATGTCAGTTTTCAGATAGGAAGTGTAATCACTTTATTCATCGAAGGTCACAAAGAAGAATTGTTAACAAATTTTAAGGTTGGGAAAATACTCGATAATGTACAGTTTAATACTACTATTGCCATATTTAGAGGTAAAGGTATTGTTACTGAAAAGATAAAGATTGATTCTGGATCCAGGCAGGGAGATTACAGAGTGGACATAAAGGTTACAAGTACCTAAAATAGCTTTAAAATTCTTATTCCGTTTAGAGACCTTTGCAAAACGCCCCCTTTTGCCCAATTCCGGCGTCAGGCTCAAATTTTAATCCTCGAAATACTCAATGTATTCCTGTGGTTAATCCGCCAAAGTTCGGTGGCGGATCGCCTTTCTTGGCCTTGAACAAAATTGAACGTTTTGCAAAGGTCTCGTTTACAATCCGGATTATCTCCTATTTTTCTGTGATGCAGACTTTTTTCCCCTCTCCTTATTGCTTGTCACCTGACAAGAATCTCGCAGTCAGGTGGAAATTCCCAATTTTGGCAGAATATAAGCTTGCAAAAGGTACCAAAGGCACACAATTATCAACAATACAATAATTTGATTCATTTTTTACCCCTTTATTTTCGAATAACAATAGCTCGTTTCGGATCATAGATATTGTTTTTCTATCAGGTCTGCCAGCCCTTTAATCTCTTCCATGCCAAACGTCGGAACGTTACAGTTTGTCTCGGTATCTGTAACAAGAGCTATGAGAGTATTATCATCCTGGCAAAGCGGCTCTTTGTTTCTTGCTGCACGGCAGACTTCAATTTTGGGCATCTTTTCCCGTTTAAAACCTTCGGTTATAACAAGATCCATGCCGTCAAAATATTTTTCAAGATGTTCTAACCTCTCAAAATCTTCGTCCTTTACAATGGAGATCTTGCCGGGGGAAACGATAACTACCGTTTCCGAGCCTGCTGCTTTATGGCGCCAGCTATCTTTGCCTTCCTTGTCCATATCAAAATTATGATGAGCATGTTTTATGGTGCCGATCCTGTATCCTCGATTTTTTAATTCAGGGATCAATTTTTCGATGAGGGTTGTCTTGCCTGATTCAGATTTTCCTACAACAGAAATGATAGGCGGCATGGGAAATTACCCGTATATTTTTTCGTGTTTTCGTGCTGTGGTGATAAATAAATCCATTTTGGTTATGGCTTGTCCAGTTGAAGATCTTGAAAAAATAAGTCGGTGTAATCTTTTTGTCAAGGCAAATAGATAACACAGCCCTGCAAAGGACTCTTTCATGCTTGACACTCAAGCCGCATTTTTCTAAACTTTCTTCTATATTTAACCTAAAACGTGATGAATTCGACTTTTTATGAATTCATCAAAGGCTATATAATGAAAAGTTTGTGGAACGATAATGTAGCAAAAACTTTCGCCAATGATCCTTTGCAATTGCGGGTTTATACTTCCCGATTATTAGGTCAGGAACCCGGATTAGTTTTACATGGCGGAGGAAATACATCTGTCAAAGCTAAGGCAAAGAATTTCTTTGGGGATAGTGAAGAAATTCTTTTTGTTAAAGGCAGTGGTTGTGATCTGTCAAAGATTCAAGCTAACGGGTTTGCGCCTGTCAGATTGGAAGTGCTCAAACGAATGGTTACACTGGACCGGTTAACAGATACAGACTTGGTCCGGCTTCAAAGGTCGGCATTAACCGATCCTACTGCTCCCAACCCTTCCATTGAAGCCATTTTACACGCAAATATCCCCTTTAAATATGTCGACCATACCCATGCTGATGCGGTTGTAACGATAACAAATAACCAAAGGGGTGAAGCGCTGATTCGTGAAATCTATAAAGACCGGGTTCTTATTGTGCCGTATATCAAGCCGGGCTTTAAGTTGGCAAAAAAAATTTATGAAATGACCCGTAATGGAGACTGGAAGAGACCTGAAGGTATGATCCTTATGCATCATGGCATCTTTACTTTTTCAGATGATGCTCAAACCAGTTACGAACGGATGATATATCTTGTTTCACTTGCAGAAGATTATCTTCACAAACAAGGTGCATTGGATAATGTTGCGAAGGCAGAAGCAAAAGAGGATTTACTCAAACTATCTCGAATTCGTCGTCACGTTTCCCGGGTAAAAGGGAATGCCATGCTGGCAAAACTGGATCAAAGTTCTGAAGCCTGTGGATTTGCCGGTCTTTCCAATGTCGAATCGATTGCCACCCGCGGTCCTATAACTTCAGATCATCTTATTTACACCAAGTCGATTCCGGTTATTGTCGGAAAGAATGTGGAGCAGGAAATAACTGATTATTCTTCATCATATAGAGCGTATTTTGACAGAAACACAGATGGTCATTTAACCTGCATTGATCCGGCTCCCAGGTGGGGAATCTGGCCCCAACACGGCACGATAGCCTTCGGCCGACGTGTAAAGGAGACGATTATCGTTTCAGACATCGTTCATCATACGATTCGAGCGATCCAATGGGGTGAAGCCATTGGGGGGTGGGAAGCCTTATCTGAAAAACAGATCTTTGATATGGAATATTGGGAATTACAACAGGCCAAATTGCGCAGAGGTGGTATTTCTCCTGAATTACAAGGCAAAGTAGCGTTGATAACCGGGGCCGCCAGTGGGATTGGTCTTGCCTGTACGGAAATGTTGCATGAGCAAGGTGCTGTTGTAGTGGGTCTTGATATTAATCCTGAAATTACCCAAATATTCAACCAGCAAGACATGGTGGGTGTCCATTGTGATATCACGGATGACAGGGTTGTAAAAAAAGCTGTCGAGATGACCGTTCGTTGTTTTGGTGGTCTTGATATTTTAATTCCCAACGCGGGGATTTTTCCAGACAGCCAGAGAATCGAAGATATGGACGAGAAGATCTGGGAAAGGAGCATGGATATCAATTTGTCCTGCCAACAACGATTATTAAAGATGTGCATTCCATATCTCAAGCAGGGTATTGATGCTGCGGTAGTATTTATCTCTTCCAAGAACGTACCTGCTCCCGGCCCGGGCGCTGCCGCCTATTCTGTGGCCAAAGCAGGACAAACCCAACTGGCCCGAATAGCCGCAATGGAATTGGGGCCGGAAGGTATCCGTGTCAATATCGTACATCCCAACGCTGTTTATGATACAGCACTTTGGACGGCTGAAGTCCTGGAAAGCCGCGCCCGTCAATATGGATGTACAGTGGACGAATATAAAACAAATAATTGCTTAAAAACCGAAGTATCGTCCAAAGATGTGGCCGCGCTGGTTTGCGCAATGGTTGGTCCTGCTTTTGCCAAGACTACGGGTGCGCAGGTTCCTATCGATGGCGGCAATATTAGAGTGATCTAAGATATAAATAATACAGAAAGGAGAAGACGTAATGGCTGATATGGATGAATTGCAAGAGGAAAAAAAGTTTTTTGTCGACATCCCTCAGAAGACAGAGGGGTTTTTTCTAAAAGGATCAAATTCCCTGGATTGGGGAATGAAAAACAGGCTCGCTCAGATTTTCAACCCGGAGTCGGGTCGCACTGTCATGTTGGCCATAGATCATGGCTATTTTCAGGGACCTACGACCGGTTTAGAACGGATAGATCTCAACATTCTTCCTTTGACCCCATACGCAGATACTTTGATGCTTACCAGGGGAATCTTAAGAAGTATTGTTCCTCCTTCTATAACAAAGTCAATCGTTCTCAGGGTTTCAGGTGGAACCAGCATACTCAAAGAGCTTTCCAATGAAGAGATTGCTGTGGATATAGAGGAATCGATACGGCTGAACGTTTGCGCCATGGCTGTCCAGGTATTCATTGGAGGTGAATATGAAAAGGAGTCGATCATCAATATGACGCGCATGGTGGATA
>DAOVAE010000034.1 GCA_030671225.1 Desulfobacteraceae bacterium | reverse complement strand
TTAAGCATGGAATCCATTTTATCGGCATCTTGCCGAACATCGTAATATTCAACCTCCCGGCCTTGTTTGGCAAAAGCTTCACGAGCCTGGTTTGTATAAGGTCAAGTATCTTTACCAAAAATCAATATTTTGTCAGCCATTGTTCCTACCTCCCTGGTTTACAATGAATGCCTGTGCAAGATAAAATTAATCACTTATATTTCAATATTTTGCAGATAAACGTTTTAAAAAAGAGATAACCGTTCACGGTTCAACGTTCATGGTTCAAGGTTAGATTCACAACACAAGCTTCCATCAACCCTTGAACGCTTATGGCCAGACAAAAAGCAAAGTTTGCTTGCAATTTCGGTTTGAAGTGGCAAATTCAGGATGCAACAGGTTCATCCATGCATAATATTGCTGAAAGTGAACGAGAGAAAGGTAACCCTGAACGCTTGTCCGCCTATCTTTGTGGCGGAGTGAACCCGGAACCTGTGAACGCATACGTACATTCTATATTTTTTCGGTTTTCGGTATAAATGGCTTGACGGCTTCAAGCTCATTGGGTCTGATGGGCCTCCAGTCGATGTTATAAAATATTTCAGTTCCAAAATAAGACTTGGGCTTAAAAATCGCGACATACAGAGCCGGTTCATCCGGATAGTGTTCTATCCAGAGAATCTCGTCGATTTTCAGCTTAAAGTCCCTGCATATCCTTTTTCCCAGACTTTCGGCACAGGTTGTTTTGAAGATGCCATCACCGGTTTGTGTCGCTATAACCACATAAGGCCTGAGATACTGAACTTCCGGCCGGTCTATTGAAAAATCGATGATCCTCAACCACCAGGAGCAGGCCCATTTATCATTAGACTTTTGGGTAATGTCTTCCTGCCTTTGCAAACGATATGTACCGTCGAAAAGGATCAAACTTTCTTAACTCCTGTCAAATCAAAGATGTTATCAGCCTTCAATATGCTTAAAAAAGAGTCATCTGATGATCTTCCTTCTTTTTCCAGCCTTTTATCGGCCCCCTTCGAGTTTCAGCAAAAACACCTGGAGCAAGTTTTGTATGCCGGGCCCAATCAAGCATAATCTTGGCAATCGTTTTAGCGGTGTTCTCCTCCCATTTTCTGCCGAGCTCATCCCGGAGCTCAAGACCGAGCGTTAAAAGCGTATTGCCTTTAACCTGGTGAGCTTTGAGTATTTCTATAAAGCTTGAAAATAAATTCATTTTCAAAGCGCCTTGAGCAAACAAAGCGGGGCGCTTGTCCGGATTTGATACGAACTCTTCTCCTTTTGGCAGAACTTTAATCAACTGGGTCTTTTTAATAATGAACCCTAAATCTTCCAGTGTGGCCAGGGCTCTAAAGATCGTACTTTTATTCAGACCTGTCCAATCTACCCGGCCGTTTCCGTGAAGCGCCTGGACAAGTCTTATGGCTATGTTTTCCACAGGAGAATACTGAATCCTCGGGATCTTAGCTTCACGTGTTTTTGTTAATAAAAGGTGGCGCTCACGGATTTCCGTTGCAGGATCGAAGACAATGAGCGCTCTGTTTTTATTATCAAAATGAGCTAAATCGACATAATCGATCCATCTTGCCAATATGCGGGAATATTTTAACCAGGTTTGTCTTGTGGTTGAAATATAGGCGCACGAAATCTCAAGCAGCTTAGAAACTTCCTCTATGGTCAGAGTGTTTTTCTTTTTCAGAGTTTTTAAGAGCCGCACGACCATGCGGTTGCCAAGAAGCCTGTCTCGCAGATGATTCCGCAGCAAAACCTCAATGTTCAGGGGTGTTGCGGGAGGTTTAATTTGCAAGGTTGCCGTGCCTTTAATGAATTTAACAAGTCCAAGCAGATCCATATCTTTCGCGGTCCTGTAAAAAAGCTTTTCCGGCAAACCGGCCTGTCTTTGAAATTCGGACATGTCAAGAAAACCGCCGGATGCCTGAAGGATATTTATGGCCTTGATAACATTCCCGGCCCCGGTTCGAAGGATATAGTTGTCCCAATGCGGCAATACATCTGTGTTCAGGTAATCGCGGAAAATATCCCCGTAAACGTCCACGGTCTTCCCGATTTTTACGATCAACCTCTGCTTGATTAAATTTTGTACAACTTGAGGTTCAAATGTTCCTCGCGATTCTGTAAGACGCATTGGCGCGGACTTGGCAATCTGAAGTAATGATGTGCTCTCTTTATCTGATAGCTTTTGTAAGTCATGCTGGAAAAGTTCTTCAATACTCAGAAGATTCCCGGCAATATATAGCTGTGGGATTCCGGACTGCCGAGCGACCTTAACATGATAGCAAAGTATTTTCAGTAGCCAGGGATGTCCTTGTGAAAATTCGACGAGGAAAGATTGAAGATCTTTTGTTAAGGTTTCATCCAATTCATTACTGAGCTTTTTCAAAAGCGCATCAATTTCGGCTCTGGAAAAAGTACTCAGGGTCATTTTTTTGCTGTTATCCGTAACAACACCAAGCAGTTCACCGGAAAACGCATTGGTCGATAAAATAAAATCCTTATTCCACGAGAAACCAAGAACTATGTTGGTCTGTTTTTCACATATTTTCAGGAAAAAATCTTTAATCCGTTTCAGCACATTCGATAGGACAAAAATGTTCTCGAACTGATCAAAAAAAATGAACATTAGTTTGCCATGGGATTCAAGAAGCTGCCCTATCTTAAGAATCGATATGGCAGCACTGTCAAAGTCATAGACCGATTTTGGACTGTCAGCTTCGGTTATCAGGCCGCCGAAGTCTCCGAACTTCTCGATAGTATAGTTTATTACACGAGGAATAAACTTTGAAGATGATGCTGTCCGTGAATCTATAGCAACGCCAAAGTGTCCCATTTTCTGCAGCCGGGCAACACTTGCAAGAACTAATGAACTTTTTCCCCATCCTGAAGGGGCCTCAAACAAAATACCACGATGCGGCGTCTTTTTATTTATTAGCTCGACCGCAAAGGAATCGAGTTCTTTAATCAAAGGTCTTCTGCCAACCAGGTGCTCGAGCGATGCAGGAAGCTGATATTCAAAGCATTCGGAACACCCCAGGACCTCGACAATTTCGTCTGTATCTTGAAACAGACCCGGCTGCAGAGCTGCCGCACTTGGGATATCGATGTTATCAAAATTGTCAAGGTCAGGATACAGTTTGGTCATATAATCCAGGATCGATCGATCTGATATGGGGGTGCCTTTTTTGTCGAAAAGAGCGATTCTATCAGGGTTTCTTTTGCCATGAGAGGTGATAAACTGGACCCAGAATATACCTTCTTCCGTGTAAAGGAGAAAACAATCACCAGGTTTTCCCATATCCCGGGTAATACGTCCGGGCATGGTATCCGGACTGATAACACCCGGCGCTCCTGAGATTGCTTTCAGAACATCGTCTGCTTCATAAAGGCGTGCTGTGACAAAAGAATTATTCTCTATATGCCCTTGATAAAATTCCCTGGCAGAAGGGTCAACACCGGGCAGGGCAATGAAGAGGCCGTGGCACCGTGTATCTTGGTGCCATCTTGTCATATACTTACCATAAAATGCCTGAAGCTCGAGAGCAGATATGACTGTTTCATAAAACTTACAGTCAGCAAAAAGTGGAGTGCTTGTTACTTTGTGTTTTCCCGCAATTTCAATTTCCATCCCCGTGTAGTTTGCGTTTAGGATACGGTCTGCGCTGTACCCATAGTGGTGCAGGACCTGGATCATCATGGCTTCAAACAACTTGCCACGTGCCCGTGCCTTGTCCTTTGGAGAGCTGCCGTCTGCAAGTATTTTCAGTCTTCCCATAACGACTCAATTCCTCCTTGTACAGGCAGACCAAGCTTTTTCCTCTTGGCATTAATGGTAAATATTCGGGATAGGGTTATATTACGGAAAAGCCTTTTTTGTGTCAATGGGTTATACCATATAAGTTGCAAAGATTTTTATGCGTCTTGACCATTTAACGCTGGTTTGATATCGACTTCAGTAATTTCGAATATTGAAAGGAATGCTCATGCTGATTACTGAGATACTGGCCCGAAATGCTCGTATGTACGGCTCTGAGACAGCACTGGTAGAAAGGGATCCGGCCAAAAACCGTCGCAAGGAGATTACCTGGAAAGAATTTGACGATCAGGCCAACAAGGTAGCCCGGGCTCTGATGGCCAGAGGAATTAAAAAAGGAGACCGGGTAGTCCATTTAATGACAAACTGTATTGAATGGCTGCCTATCTATTTTGGGATACTCCGCACAGGCGCCTGGGCTGTCCCGCTTAACTTTCGTTTTGTAGGAAAAACCATCAAACTCTGTGCTGAAACCGCCGGAGCCAAGGCTTTTATCTTTAGCGAAGAATTTATTGAACGCATTAACTCTATCAAAGAAGACCTGGACAAATTCGTAGATATTTATATTTTTGCAGGTCCTGAGAAAATCAGACCTGACTATGCTGAATCACATCAAAAGATTCTGGCATCTCAGCCTCCGGTTGCCCCTCAGGTTGACATTAGCATTACGGACGAGGCTGCTTTATATTTTACTTCCGGCACAACCGGAACTCCCAAGGCGACTCTTTTAACCCATAGAAACCTTGAATTCTCCTGTTTTTTGGAAAATCTGCATCACCGTCAGACCCACGAGGACAACTTCCTCTGCATTCCTCCACTGTACCACACCGGAGCCAAAATGCACTGGTTCGGCAATTTTGTTGTCGGTGCCCGGAGCGTTATTCTTAAAGGGATTGAACCTAAATGGATAATGAAGGCTATTTCCGAGGAAAAGGTGACGGTGGTCTGGCTTTTGGTTCCATGGGCTCTTGATATTCTTTTTACCATCCAGAGCGGGGAAATAAAACTCAAAGACTACTCCCTGGATCAGTGGCGGCTGATGCATATCGGTGCCCAGCCCGTGCCCCCCAGTCTGATCAAAGAATGGAAAAGAGTTTTCCCCCATCACCAGTATGATACTAACTATGGCCTTACAGAATGTACCGGGCCGGGATGTGTTCATCTTGGGATGGAGAATATGCACAAGGTAGGCGCCATCGGTTTGCCGGGTTTTGACTGGGAAATCAAGATTGTTGACGATCAGCTCAATCCTGTCGCTCAGGGCCGGCCCGGCGAGCTAATGGTCAGGGGGCCGGGTGTTATGAAGGAGTACTATAACAATCCTGAGGCCACTAAAGAGGTTTTGGTTGACGGCTGGCTTTTGACCGGTGACGTCGCCCGACAGGACGAAGATGGTTTTATCTGGCTGGTGGACAGGAAAAAAGACGTTGTCATAACCGGCGGAGAAAACATTTATCCTGTGGAGATCGAAGACTTTCTCCAGGCCCATCCTAAAATTCACGATGTGGCGGTCATTGGTCTACCCAGCCTCCGACTGGGAGAAATCGCTACCGCAGTGGTCCAGGCAAAGTCAGGTCAGGAACTGACCAAGGAAGAGATTGACGATTTTTGCCGGGCACTTCCCAGGTTCAAAAGGCCCCGAAGGATTATTTTCGGCAACGTTCCTCGCAACCCAACCGGCA
Organism: Desulfobacteraceae bacterium; assembly: GCA_030671225.1. Lineage (GTDB taxonomy): Bacteria > Desulfobacterota > Desulfobacteria > Desulfobacterales > UBA11574 > DAOVAE01. The sequence goes on along the minus strand of DAOVAE010000034.1, from coordinate 3,371 downwards.
AGATAGAAAAACCGAAGCTGCGAAAACAATACGCCGGTGTGTCTGAGAGCTTTAAAGTGTGATGAATTCGAAAAATTCGAATTCACCAAATACAAAACACTCTCGTAAAAAGATCGCTTCTCTGACTTTTTACGAGACCATCAAAATTGGGATAAGATCATGATACTTGAGTATAGAGGTCATAAACCAAAAATCGGGAAAAATGTTTTCATAGCATTTTCAGCTACGGTTATAGGTAATGTGGAGATAAAAAACGGTGCTAGTATCTGGTATGGCACTGTTGTAAGGGGCGATAGGGCCGCTATAACAGTTGGCGAAAACTCCAATATCCAGGATAACTGTACTGTACATTCAGATCCCGGCGAACCTGCAATTATCGGAGACAATGTAACGGTTGGGCACAATGCGGTTATTCACGCTTGCACTATAGAAGATGACTGTATTATCGGTATTAATGCCGTTGTACTCACCAATGCATATGTAAAAACCGGCTCTGTTATTGCAGCCGGTTCTGTGATTAAACAGAATCAGATCGTGGGACCTTATCATCTTATGACCGGTATACCGGCTACATTAAAAAAAGAACTGTCAAAAGTTTCTGTGGAGCAACACAGAGAAACCGCGGAAAGTTATTCTAAACTCGCGCTTGAACATATGGCTATAAAAAAAGCCGGAAAATAATCCGGCTTTAGTTGTTAAAAACACCCTAATTGAGCCAAAACTTAATTAGGTGTTATCAGTTGTCGCTCAATTAAAGCTCATAGTCACCTTCCATATCGAGGATGAATTCGCCCTGGACTTCTCCTGATGCAACTTTGAATGTACCCTTGCCTTTAATGTTGTCCAGCTTGCCGGTTCCTTTATAGGTTTCCCATGTACCTGACGTGATCTTGGAGTTCCCGTCACGATGACCTTCAAAGCGGCTGTAGACCGAACCGTACTGAAAGTTGGTAACAGCATAACCTTGCATGGGACCGCTGCCTGATATGCGGTCATGGAAGTTGACACTGCGCCGAGAGACAAATTCACCGGCCACACCAACTTCATACTGAACCGGCTCTCCTTCCAATTCAACCAGAATCAGCGCATGGCCATACTCATCGTGGACATGTAGGGCTTCTCTCCGGGTAACGCGTACTTTGTAAGTATGCTTTCTTTTCATAGCCTTTCTCCTTTCATTAATAGTTTTTGGTAACAATCACGTATTTTAAAGCCTTTTGATGTCTATAAGTATCATAATCCCCCATCAAAGTAATGAATTAAAAACTTTAACTAACTGCCTATGAGTTGTCAATACGAAATCGTGAGGACTTTTCTATCGGCCTCAATAGCTTCCAAGAACCTTCAAATAGTCGGTCTTATCATCAAGAAGATCGAGTGTCGGCTTGAACGCTTCCGACTCAACCTCAGCCTCAAGGTCAACATAAAACATGTACTCCCACGGTTTGTCATGAATAGGTCGTGATTCAAGCTTCACCAGGTTTATTCCGTTGTCTGCAAATATTTTCAAAACATCATAAAGGGCACCCGGCTGGTTTCCGGTTGAAAAAATGAGAGACGATTTGCGCCGGGGACCTTTTTCCAGCCGATCGATGCCGATCACAACAAAGCGGGTATAGTTTCGTGGATTGGTCTCAATCCCTTCCTCGATTACCTCCATCCCGTGAATTTCGGCGGCCTCTTTGCTGGCTATGGCTGCATCCGCCGGATTTGCCGATTCGCCGATCTCCTTAACAGCTCCGGCAGTGTCCTTGACCGGAACCAGATCCCAACCTGCATGGCGCTCAAGAAACTGGCGGCACTGCTGAAAAGCCATAGGCGGAGACAAGACCCGTTTGATGGTATTAAATCCGGCGTCCGGCTGGCCTATCAGATGGTGTATGATTCGAAGCGTGATTTCGCCGACAATTCTCAAATCATATTCCAGCAAGAGATCGTAGTTTTCATGTATGCTGCCGGTAAGGGAATTTTCCAACGGCACTACACCAAAATCGACCTCACCACTTTTAACTGACTCGAAAATCGATTTGAATGAAGGCGATGGCACGGCTGCCACCTTGTTTCCAAAGTACTGTGTACAGGCTTTATGACTGAAGGTGCCTATTTCACCAAGGAAGGCGGCCCTTTGTATCCCTGTTCCATTGGTTTTGCTTAAGTGATCGACGGCTTTGGCCTTATCCAGATAGTCAAAATCGAGCTGTTTGCCGATAACAGGTGCAATAACATAAATATCACGGGTCAGTTGCCCGAACTGTTTTGGATAAAGGCTCTGGGGGCCATCAGAAAGGGCATGGTCCGGGTCATGATGCACCTCTATCATCAATCCGTCCGCACCTGCGGCGATGGCGGCCCGGGCCATTGGGCTGACTTTTTCGCGGATGCCGGTTGCATGGCTTGGATCGATAATAACCGGCAAATGGGTCAGTGTCTTAAGCACCGGGATTGCGGACAGATCAAGAGTGTTACGTGTATAGGGTTCAAAGGTTCTAATTCCACGTTCACATAGAATGACTTTGTCATTCCCTTCCGACAGGATATATTCGGCTGACATCAGCCATTCTTCAATGGTTGATGAAAGTCCTCTTTTCAGTACCACAGGTTTTCCGATGCGACCAACACACTTTAAAAGCTCAAAGTTCTGCATGTTTCGGGCTCCAACCTGCACTACGTCTATATATTTCATCATCATGTCCGCTTGAGCAGGTGATGTGATTTCGGTCACAACACCAAGGCCTGTAGCTTCCCGGACCTCGGCCAGAATTTTGAGTCCCTCTTCTTGCAGACCCTGAAAAGAATAGGGGGAGGTTCTTGGCTTGAAGGCTCCGCCGCGAAAAAGGACGGCTCCGTATCTTTTGACTTCCCTGGCAATAGTCAGGGCCTGGTCCCTGCTTTCAACGGCACAGGGCCCGGCGATAATTGTAATACGTTCTCCACCGACAAGCACATCTCCAACCTGAACCTGGGTATCTTCGGTATGCAATTGCCGGCTCACCAACTTAAATGATGTTGAAATAGGTATCACCTTGGCTACGCCTGGAAGCTGTTCGAAAAAATCGGTATCCTTGCCTCCCTTGCCCACAGCTCCGATTATATTTTGCCCGGCCTCAGACATTTCACGAACAATATAACCTTCTTTGAAAAGTATACTCCGGATATTGTTCTTTTGATCTTGGGTGATCCCTTTTTCAAGCACGAGAATCATGGTAAACCTCCTTTGAGTTATTTACATAATTGAGACCTTTGCAAAACGCCCCCTTTTGCCCAATTCCGGCGTCAGGCTCAAATTTTAATCCTCAAAATACTCAATGTATTCCTGTGGTTAAAATTTTCGCCTTTCTTGGCCTTGAACAAAATTGAACGTTTTGCAAAGG
>DAOVAE010000115.1 GCA_030671225.1 Desulfobacteraceae bacterium | reverse complement strand
AGTTCATAGGATTGTTTGATGACCCTGTCCATGGCAGATGCTGTAATATTGAATTCAGACAAAAACTCCTCGGCTTCTTCATCGGACATCTGCGCAAGTTCCTGTTCGAGTTTGCCCCTTATAACCGTGCAATCCTCCCTGGACGTCAAATCTGCTGCTTCAGGAATAGAGTCATCCTCATCTTCGTTATTAAACATAACCAGCATGGGTTTTGCTGATAAGAAGGCATAGCCCCTTAAATTATGGGCAGATGCAAGATCCGGGAACCTTCTTAAAGGTATCTCGTTTTCAAGATTTTTAAAGCATTGGTTTAAAAGAGAAAGTTCATCTTTGGAAGTCTTCTTGTCCCGTCTTCTGTCGAGTTCGACATTTTCCAACTTTTTTTCAATCACAACAAGATCGGCTAATATCAGTTCCTGGTTCATGGCTTGAAAATCATGGTATGGTTTCGGTTTTTCAAAACCGTATACACCGAAATTCCGGATCACATGAATCAAAGCGTCACAGTCTCTTACCTGATTCCAAATTTTTTGATCTCTTTTTTGTCGCATCATACCCGGAAGGAAATATTCTACCTGGGCATAAATAGTTCTTTTGGGTTTATACATTTTACTTAACACAGCTACACGTTTGTCCGGAACTTGGATTGTACCGATACGATTTTCTCCCTTATGGCCTTCAGGAAGAATGCTTTGCGTTAATGCTTCAAATATCGTCGATTTCCCCGATCCGGGAAGACCTATAATTCCTAATTTCATATTATAGATGCTCCTACTCTGAGACCTTTGAATCAACAGACTCATCAATGGGACAGCAACAGGCTAAATTGATATTTTTATTTAAAGTTATAATGCTTTTTTACCGGCGCCTTAATATCCCAGATACAGGACAAACCTTTTGGGAATGTAACAAAATCGCCCTTCCCGAATTCCACTTTCTCTCCATCTTTTGTTTCAACAATAACTTTGCCTTCCAATAGGTAGCATTCTTCAGTACTGTCATAATGCCAGTCGAAGCGAGAAATTTCTTTTTCCCATATGGGCCAGGATAAAACATCTCTTTTTTCAAGATCCTTATCTGTTGGTTTCTTGGTCTCGATTTTCATATTCTTCTCCTTTCAATCAATCAACATGTCAGATGAAAACATGCACCGACTCGTTTTTTTGGAAAAAGCCGGTTGTAGATTTTGATGGCTTTTTTGTTAGGTTCAAAGATGAACTCAATGGTCTTTTGATGGAGCAATTTGATAAGCTCCTTTTCCGGCTTCATCAGTCCGATGGCACCGGTGCCGGCGATAATGATTTCGGGATCGGATTTAATGAGTTTATCGATATCATCACTTGAAAGCCTGTGACCGCTCTGACGTCGCCAGTGATCCTCTACATGTCCATCAGGATAGACAATAAGGTCTGAAGTATAATTCTTTCCGTCAATAACAAGAAGTCCAAATGAACAGGTTTGAATCACGTTAAGATTTCCCTTCCTGCCTGATGCACCAACTTGATAGCAGTCTCTATATTTCTTGATTCAACAATCTTTTTAAAGTACCGGATTAAGACCTAATGTCAAGCCGAAAGTTTCGAGAATATCCACATGCTAATAAGCCCGTCAAATTTTTAGGCCCTTAAGCGGTTTTGACTTTTTACGAGTTCATCATATTTCAGTTGATAAAAACATATAATCTGATATTTGTTTAAAACCGCCTGATAATAGAAAAAATATTAAAAATTATACTTCTTTTTACAAATCATCCGGAATAGAGGAAAATAAAAATGATAATAGATTTTCATACGCATATTTTCCCCAAAGCCATACGTGAAAACAGGGAAAAATATTTTCCGAATGAATCTGCGTTCAAGCTTTTGTATAGCTCGCCTGGATCAAAACTTGTAGGTGCAAGAGAGATAGTCGCTTCAATGGATGAACAAGGTGTCGATAAATCGGTCGTGTTTGGTTTTCCATGGAAAACAAAGGAAATATTTCAAGCACAAAACGACTATATCATGGAAGTAGTGGCGAGATACCCTGAGCGACTTATCGGTTTGTGTTGTTTTGATCCGTTTAGCAAGGAAGCTGTTCCGGAAGCTGTGCGTTGTATAGAAGGGGGGCTTTCAGGAATCGGAGAAATAGCTTTCTATGAATCTGGAATTGATGACACTGCTCTGGATAGACTGGCCCCTTTGATGGAAATCTGCCGTGACAGGGACTTGCCGTTTTTGATCCACACCAATGAGCCGGTGGGACATATCTATCCGGGCAAAACGCCGAATACTATGAAACAGGTTTACAATCTTATCAAAAGATTTCCGGAAAATAAAATCGTTCTGGCCCACTGGGGCGGCGGAATCTTCTTTTTCAATCTTTTAAAAAAGGATGTAAAAGAAAGCCTTAAAAATGTTTATTTTGATACCGCTGCATCCCCTTTTCTTTATGATACTCAGATATACAGGTATGCAAAAGAAATTGCCGGCCTTGACAAAATTTTATTTGGTAGTGACTTTCCGCTTTTAAAGCCTGTAAGATATTTCAAGGAGCTCGAAAAAACCGGCCTGTCAGAAGATCAGATTGAATCTATTTGCGGCCGGAACGCTGCAAGGCTGCTTAAGCTGTAATTTTCATCAGACCGCTTCGATCGTTGAGGGGGGCTTCGGCGCTATATTGTACGTGACGCTGACGATGCCTGGCACTTCGCGGATAACCTCGCTGGCGAGCTTCTCAAGGATTTCGAACGGGAGCTTTGTGGGTGTTGCGGTCCGCGCATCGACACTTTCCCAGCAGCGCACCTCGATCTGCTGACCAAAATCACGCTTGTTGTCGCGTATGCCGGTCACGCGGTCTTCATGAAGGATCGCCATGTACTGGAATGCACCGGTGTCCTTGAGCAACCGCTCGACTACGACGGTTGCCTTGCGGACCGTCTCGATGCGTTCATGGGTTACCTCCCCTATCACGCGTGCCGAGAGCGCTGGTCCCGGAAACGGAATGCGATCGAATAGCTCGGTCGGAAACCCGAGTGCCTTGCCAACCTTTCTAACGCCATCCTTGCGAAGCTGAATGAGCGGCTCAATGATGCGGTAGCCAAAAGCTTCCTGAGGGTCGATCCCGAGTTGTTCGAAAACATTGTGCTGCCGCTTAATTCCTGCGACCGTCTCATCGATATCGGTCAGGATAGTTCCCTGGAGAAGATATTTCGCTCCGCTTTCCTTGACAATGCGTCCGAATACGTTTTGGTAAAAGGTTTGGGCAATAGCCTCTCGTTTCTCTTCCGGGTCGGTGATTCCCTTGAGCGCCGTGAAGAACTCTTTGCGAGCATCGACCACTTCGATTGTGATGCCGAACTTTCGGAAAAAACCAGCAACCTGTTCGGGCTCTCCTTCTCGCATGAGGCCGTTTTCGATAAACATGGTCTTAAGGCGATTCCCTAAGGCTCTATGACCAAGCATCGTGACAGTAGACGAATCGACGCCTCCTGATAGGGCGTTGATCGCTATTCCGTCCCCAACGGCGCCCTTGATCTCATTAATTTTCTCATTTATAAAGCGATCGGTGTTAAGCTCCCGCGCGGTGGCTTCCTTACTCATGTGCCAGGCTCCTTTTCATTTTAGAGTTTTTGCATGATGCCTTGCTAATTTTTATTAAGATGGGTCTTCTTTTGCACCAAAGGCTAAGGGCTCACTCAAAAATAACTTAAAAACGGAGAGGTTTATATGAAAAATCACTGAATCAAATAAATTCTCGGTAGTCAATCAATTTGTTCTTGTAATTCCTGCCGGCTTGAGTCAGGTAGATATAAAGTACCGCTATTGACGTTGGATCGAAAACTAAAGACAGCTGCTCAAAATCTCAACGTCGAAACCATGGAGGTCTAAAATGCAAGTTTATACATATTCAGCAGACAGCCAGAGCGCGGCTGCTATGGGTGTTCGAAAGTCCGAGTTGCCCTGGTTACTGCTGAATTCTGCGTTCAGGACGCTTGATGGATAGACTTGGTCCCGGGTGGTGGAAGCAGGGGCCTTCCCAGGAATATGGGTTAGGGACAAACTATTTAAGACGTAGCAGCGCTCCGCATTCATCCTGAGTTGCAACATCAAGTTGTGCATGACAATCGGTTATTGCCCGGCCTACTTCACTTAGGGCTTTTTGGGGAGTGTTGTTTGTTTCGCTGAGGTGAGCCAGAATTACATATTTTAGCCGGTCATGTTGCACTTCCTTTAAAAGATTTTTCGATGCCTCATTGGATAGATGTCCGGTTCTACTCCTTATGCGTTGCTTAACAGGCCATGGATAGGGACCGTTTAAAAGCATGTCCTCATCATGATTGGCTTCAAGTATCAATAAAGAGCACCCTTTAAGATGCTCTTTAACCATGGATGTTGCAATACCGAGATCTGTCGCGATCCCGATTTTTGTTCCGTTCTGATTTACGGTAAAGCCGGACGGATCTTCTGCATCGTGGGATATGGAAAAAGGATGTATTGAAAGGTCCTTTATCATAAAGGTTGAGCCGCATTCAAAATTCTTGATCACCCGGACATTTCCAAGCTGTGAAAAGGCGGCGTTTTCTGTTTTAGAGCTAATATAAACCGGCAGGTTAAAGCGGCGAGAAAGAACCCCCACTCCCTGGATATGGTCTGTATGCTCATGGGATACAAGGATGGCGTCAAGATCTT
>DAOVAE010000015.1 GCA_030671225.1 Desulfobacteraceae bacterium | reverse complement strand
CCTCTTCTACGGCCTAGAAAAGGGAGGGTAAAACGGTCCAGAACAGGCGCCCAGAGAAACTTCAACGTATATGGAAGACCCACAAGGGACATGATTCCGATCACGGTCAGATCCACCCCTTGGTCTTTCATCCATGCTTGCAATACCGTTATGGTCAGAAGAAGCGGCAAACCGCATGCAAAACCCATCAGCAGGGCGACCAGCATGCGGACGCTGCAAATTACCTTGAATATGGGTTTAATGTTAAAATTCCTCAAGCTGAGACGGTGTTACAATCGGACCATATTTGTCTCTCAGCGCCATAAGACCTTCCTTCTGCTCTTTAAGAACTTCGAATAGTATAACGGGGATATCAGGTTCTTTACCATATGCCTCTATCTGCAAGTCAATTCTGGCAACTATATTGTCAACATACAAAGAAAACTGCTTATTATACAGTTCTTTCGTATATTCCTTGTTGATTATGGATTGAAACAGATCTTTGAGGTCATCGAACTTTGGAAGATTTCCTATGGGGGTTTTAATTACATCTACTTCATTGTGCGCATGTCTTTCCAGCCAGGACAGCCAGACTTTTACGTCTCTTTTTTCTCCTATCAGCTTCTTGGAAGTTCCGCCTCTGGCTTCATCGGTCAGGAAATAATTCAATCCCGCCATTACAGGTTTTTTATCTTCGGCAATTTTTTCATTACCAAAAAATTTAAATTGAGCGTCCATATAATCGGCTAATGCGCCCGGAATAAAAGGGGCATTGGCCCAAGGTGCCCGTTTAACGCCGGTCGCCCCGACTTCAGTCGCCGTTGCTGCGGAGACAATACAAGCGCCGATGGCCACACCGTGATCCGAGTTATTAGTTGCCCAGACAGGAGGCATTGTATCACTGTCTCTGCCGCTGTATGTAATTACCCTTGTTTCAACACCATTTGGGTCCTCTGACTTTTCTGAATAATTTGGAAGGGCTGAAGAGGTTAAGGTGCATCTTGAATTGGGATGGGATATGGGGATCTCCTTTCCATTTTCATCTTTCATCCCTTGTTCCCACGGCCCTTGAAAATTGTTTCCTTTAAGCGGGGGCTCTTCACCGTTGCCTGTCCAGTGGGGAATACCGTTTTCATCGATAAGAACATTAGACCATATAACTTCTGTCCCGGGTTCTCGAAGAAGTTTCATAAGGTATGGATCTCCTTCCCAGTTTACATCTTCGACAATACCGAATATACCGCATTCAGGGTTTATTGACCGGATGCTGCCGTCTTCAGCTATCCACATCTGTGCAAGGTCGTCACCTACATAATGGTTGCCCGCCATGGCTGTGGTCGTTTTCCCGCATCCGCTGGGTGCTGCACCGGTGATCCACGTTATTCGGCCTCCGGGCTCTTCTATACCGGTAATAAACATATGTTCCGACAGCTCGTTTCCCCTGTTTTCATATACTGCCTTGTCCACGCAAAACCGGTGGTTCCCTTTTTTCAGCAGCAACGTGTTTCCGGCATAAGTGCAGTTGAAACTGTATGTGGTTTGATAACTTCGATCCATAAATACCCGTGCGTTGGGAAGATCTTCGGGTCTGTTTAAACCTTCACTGTGAATATTGGTGTAGAAATGCCCCAGACGGTCAACTTCTTTGTCAAAGTCATAAAAGGCATTTCTGTATAGGATTTCAGCGCTGTGCGACACATATGTCGAACTGGTAATCTCAAGAGCCGGGTTGGATGCCGGTGCACCAATCGGACCGCGCATATAAAACCCGACAATCATGGTTTTACCATGCATAATATCTGTCATTTTATCCCGAATGTCTATCAGCGCTTTTGCCCTGTCCATTTTGTTGGCCAGAGAACTGACATCTTCTCCTCGATTGGTGATATAAAATGTACGATCTATTATACGGCCCTGTTCATCTTTGAGGTCATAATGGATGGTATGTTTAGCCATGGGGAGTTTAGCTTCCTCTCCCTTCTTTAAAGCCATTTCCCTGATATACTGTTTATCTGCTTCAGATCCGGTATTGATAAAAACCGCTTCCGGCTCGCACATAACTAAAGCATTTGCGATTTTAAGAACCACTTCCGAATGTTTTATTTTTTGTATTCTGGATAGATTTTCTTTGTCCAATTTATCTTTAAAAAGCTTAATCGCTGCTTCGTAAGTTGTAATGCCCCCTATTTCAGTAACGATATCTATCCCCTTTTTTCTCTCTAACATTGGCATTCTCCTTTATTAAATTGAATCGACAATAATATCATCTAAATTTCTTTTGGGCACATGATGGACACCCTGCCTATCCCGCCAGTACCGTATACTGTTGTCACGGCCAACAGTTTCTATCACAACTTCTTCTTTGGGTTTTCCAATTGCAATGACAAGGAGTATTTTAAACTTAGTGGGTATATTTAGTATCTCCCGCAGTTTTTGACGTTTTATTGATCCGAACATGCAGCCCGCAAGCCCTATTTCTCTGGCGCCTAATAGGATGCTCTGACTTGCAATACCGCAATCGTATCCAACGTATTGATTGGCTTTTTCGGTATCACTGAGGATAATAATATATCCCGAGGGCCTTTCCCCTTGCTTTGGGCCGGTCCAATCCTTTAAATACCCTGCCCATCCCAGGCACGGAAATATCAGGGCGTTTTTATCAGGGGTACAGGAAAGTATGTATTTTAATGGTTGCAAATTTGCAGCTGACGCGGAAAGCCTTGCCAGGTCGACCAGTCCTTTCAAGGTCTCCGGATCCACGGCATGGTCCTGGTAAAACCTGCGGCAGCTTCTGTTTTGTCTTATCAGATCTGCTATCATAGAATAATCCTCATTTATCACGAAAATATTAAAGCCGATTACCAGCGTTTTATTTCCTGAACCGGCATATTTTGACGAATCCAGATCAGGACTTTGTCAAACTCACTTTTAAGTTCGGCCAGCGCTTTTCCTCTGTGACTTACCCGGTTTTTTTCTTCTCGAGTTAATTGGGCAAAAGTCTTTTTATAAGACGGATAAAAGAAAATCGGATCGTATCCGAATCCATTTGAGCCGGCTGGGCTTTCAGCGATCAGGCCTTGGCAGCGGGCCTCATATGTCAAGGCGGGACCTGTGGGAACCGCAATGCAAATCACGCATTCAAAGGCGGCACTTCGGTTGGATTTTCCTTGCATTTCGTCAAGAAGCTTTAAATACCTTTGTTCATCGGTTGCATTTTCGCCTGCATAGCGTGCAGAATGGATACCTGGAGCACCACCCAGGGCTTCTACCAAAAGCCCTGAATCATCAGCCAGTGCGGGCAGCCCGAGGATTTTTGCTGTGAAACTCGCTTTTTTGTAAGCATTTTCATCAAAGGTGTCTCCGTCCTCTTCTAAGGGAGGAATGGAACCAAAACCATCCATGTTTTTAATATCAACCGGAAAACCTTTCAAAAGATCCTTGATTTCTTTTGTTTTGCCTTTGTTACGGGTGGCAATAACAAGAATAATCGATTTTTTCATGCAAATCTCACATCAAAGCGTAAGGGTCAATTACTTTAAATTTTTCATTGAAATATGGTTGTTAAAGAAAATAGACAGTATAAATCATGGTTAAATCTTTGTAAAGTTTTTTCAGTCGCTTGTTCAGGACAAACGCATTTGAATCCCAATACAGGGAGAACGCTCCACGACGGCGTGTATCTCTTTCCAACCGACTGAAACTTGTGCTTAAGCACCCGTAAGCCCGAGCCGCGCCAGAGTTATTAAGAACAATTCGTCGCTAAATTATCCCATTGATTTTTTTAAGTCATAATTTCATTCGGCTCGGGCTAACGCGCGCTAAAGCCCTTCAAACAGTCACTCGGTTTCCAAGAGAAACACGCCGTCGCTACGCTGCACAGAAATCAAATGCGTTTACCCTGATTGCTTGTTGGACTAAAGAAAATTCTTTACACGTCAAGGGGTGCTGATATATTAGTCCCTCATAAAACGATCCGTCAAAATAGAAAAGGTAATATTAAGTTTAAGGAAGGTACCATGCACAAACTACTCACTGAACATCCCGGTCTAAAGATGCTGCTTTTGGGCAACGAAGCCATTGCCCGCGGGGCGATTGAGGCCGGTGTCGCTGTTGCAACAACATACCCGGGAACTCCCTCTTCAGAAATATCAACCAACTTTTTCCAGATATCCCGGGAAAGCGATCTCTATTTTGAATACAGCACCAATGAAAAGGTGGCTCTTGAAGTGGCGGCTGCTACGGCAAATTCCGGAGTTCGCAGCATGTGTGTTATGAAGCATGTGGGAATGAATGTAGCTGCCGACGTTTTTATGACGCTTGCTTACATTGGCGTTAAAGGGGGTCTTGTTATCGTTACGGCCGATGACCCGTACATGTTTTCGAGCCAGAACGAACAGGATAACCGTTATTACAGTAAGTTTGCAGGTATTCCTATGGTTGAGCCATCTTCTGTGCAGGAAGCGAAAGATATGGTTGCCTATGCTTTTAATCTTTCAGAAAAACTGCAGCAACCTGTTATCTTCAGAACCACAACCAGGATAAATCATTCCAACGCCGCCGTAGTTATTGGTAAAATTAAGGAGCCAGAAACAAGAGGTGATATTTCAAAGGATCCTTTCAATCATGTGCCCGTTCCTGCTGTTGCCAGAAAACTTCATGCAAAATTGCTGAGCAAACTTGGAGAAGCTGAAAAAATTTCTGAGGATTCAGAACACAATTTCATCATTGGTAACGGTGCCTGGGGAATTATATGTAATGGTGTAAGTTATAACTATGTGTCTGATGCAGTAAAAGATCTGAATATAGAAAATCGAGTTAAAATACTTCGTATCGGATTTTCGTATCCCATGCCTCGAGCTATGATCAAACGGTTTTTACAAGAGTGTGAAAAGGTGCTGGTTGTGGAGGAAGGCGAGCCTTTCATGGAAGAAACGGTCAAAGTGTTAGCCCAGGAGGAAAAATTAACCCTTTCAATTATGGGTAAAAGTAAAAAATTTTTTTCACGGCTTTACGAATTCGATCCCGCCCTGGTCAGACAATCGATTGCAGACTATTTTGATGTGGCTTGTTCACCTGCTAAAGTCCCTGATCTTTCCGATATTCCTGAAATTCCACAGCGCCCGCCCAACCTTTGCGCCGGGTGTCCCCACCGGGCCACCTTTTATGCGGTAAAAAAGGCCTCAGAAGGTATGGATACAATTTGTCCCACCGACATCGGCTGCTATACCCTCGGATTTCTGCCGCCGCTTGCCATGGGAGATTTTTTGATATGTATGGGAGCTTCAGCAGGAACGTCATGCGGTTTTTCAAAGGTGACCGGCAAGAAAGTCATTTCCTTTATAGGAGATTCCACCTTTTTTCATTCCGGAATATCCGGTTTAATTAATGCTGTCTTTAATAACCATGATTTTACCATGGTAATTCTTGATAACGGCACTACTGCCATGACCGGGCTTCAGCCTAATCCAGGTGTTTATATGAAAAAACTGAACCTTGACGTGTATGGAAAGGTCTCTATCCAAAAGGTTGTCAGGGCTGTGGGTGTATCCCACGTTACTGTCATCAGACCGTACAGGGTTAAAAAGAGTGTCGATGCCATAAAAGAGGCCTTACATTATAAAGGTGTTTCGGTGGTAATATCCGAAGAGGCATGCACTCTGTATGCCAGAAGCCTGAAAAAAGCCCGGGGCAAGCCTTTTTTTGTCAGCGACAAATGTAAAGGTCACAAAGATTGTATTAACGAAATCGCATGCCCAGCCTTTTTCATCAAGAATAAAAGGGTTGAAATTGATCCTGACTTATGTACTGGATGTACTGTTTGTGCTCAAATCTGCCCGGAACATGCTATTTTGCCCATTAGGAATATATAACTCAAATAATATGTAACCGTTCATGGTTCAAGGTTCATGGTTCAAGGTTAGGTTCATAACACAATCTTCCATCAATACTTGAACGCTTATGGCCAGACAAAAAGCCAAGTTTGCTTGCAATTTCGGTTTGAAGTGACAAATTCAGTATGCAGCAGGTTCATCCATGCATAATATTGCTGAAAGTGAAGGAGAGAAAGGTAACCCTGAACGCTTGTCCGCCTATCTTTGTGGCGGAGTGAACCCGGAACCTGTGAACGCATACAATAATAGTTAGCGATTGGATTGTTAAAATGGATACAACCAGATTAATTATAGTAGCTGTCGGAGGACAGGGAAATCTGCTGGCTTCGAGGGTCATTGGAGAAGCCGCGCTAATTGCAGATGTTCCCGTTCGTATGAGTGAAATACACGGCATGGCTCAAAGGGGCGGGGTTGTTGAATCCGCAATTGTATTTGGGGATGCTTCCAGCACCGTAATTTCAGACGGCGAGGCCGACGTGCTTTTAGGGTTTGAGCCGTCGGAAACACTACGGGCCTTAAATAAATGCAATGCTAATACAGTTGTTATTACCAGTCTTGCCCTTCTCTCGCCATTTACAGTGACCACGGGAAGCAGCGTATATCCTTCTTTGAGTGTACTACAGGCTCTGATTCGGCAAAAGACGGCCAAACTTATTGCTTTTGATGCTGCCGCTCTAGCAACCGAAGCCGGAAATGTTTTGTCCGTCAACATGGTTTTGTTGGGTGCCCTGATTCAAACCGGAACAGTTCCTTTGCAAGTCGAAAATGTTAAAGAAGCAATAATGAATAAAACCAGTAAAACTTTTGTTGAGTCTAACTTAAAGGCTTTCGAACTTGGTTTCTCTGTGGCCAAAGAACTCGGATAACAACCTATATTTATTCAGGGGGTAGCACAGAATAAGGTTTGGTGGAAATATTGCCATAGAATCACTAAAAACGCGTGCTGCGCTTAGCGGAAGGGAATACGTCCGCCAAACCGGCTCCGGACACCCCTTGAACATATACCATAATATTTACTTTTATGCTTCAAGAACTCTCCATTAGAAACTTTGCTATAATCGATGATCTTCAAATATCCTTTTCAGATGGACTGACAATTTTGAGCGGGGAAACCGGTGCCGGCAAGTCTATCATTATCAATGCGGCCAATCTTCTGCTTGGAAGCCGCGCAAATGCCGGGCTCATCCGTACCGGTAGCGAAACAGCGGAACTCGAAGCAGTATTTAAAATAGCTAGGCAAAGCACAATCGCAGGGATTATGGGAAAAAACGGTTATGATCCCGAAGAAGGACTTCTGATAAGAAGGATTATATCCCGAAAAAACCGCCACCGGATTTATATCAACGGACGGCTTGCAACCATTCAACAGCTGAATTTGATAACTGAAAATCTGGCCAGCATATCCGGACAGCACGCTCATCAGGGGCTGTTAAAAGAAGAACATCAACTGACGATAATCGATCAGTTTGGCGGTTTGATTCCCCTGCGTGACGAGGTCTCCAGGTGTTTTCATGAAATAGTCCCATTGATCAAAAGTCTTAAAGACCTGAAGGCCAAAAAGGATCGTCAGGTCGAACATGTTCAGTTGCTTGAATTCCAGCAAAAAGAGATCCGGCAGGTATCAATAACTCCCGGAGAAGACACCGCTCTTGAACAGGAACGGATACGCTTGAAAAATGGGGAAGAACTTTTTCAAACGGTCCGGAGCAGCATTGAATCGCTTTACAGTGCACAGGGTGCGGCTGTTGAACGCCTTATAGAGGTGAAAAAAGATCTTGAAAAAGCTTCCCGGATAGACACGGAACTCACTTCGAAGGTAGAGAGCATAGCCGGAGCCGCCTTTCATCTTGAGGACATTGCTGAAGAACTTAGAACTTATCTGAAAAACATACAGATCGACGAAGGCCGGTTGGAAGCGGTTGAAACACGTCTTGATACACTTGTCAAACTCAAACGCAAGTATGGAAAGTCCCTCGAGGCTGTGCTATTGCACCTTGAATCGATCGACCATGAGCTTTCAGGAATCGACAATCTGTCCGAGAATATCGTTGATACCCAGGAAGGACTTTCCATCCTGCACCGCAAGTTAATCAAGCTGACAAAGGAGCTTTCCACCAAACGGAAAAAGACAGCGATAAACCTTGCCAAAAAAGTGAAAAAAGAACTTGCCACCCTTAATATGTCCCAAACAAAGTTTCAGATATCATTTCGAACAATCCCCGGGGATGAAAATACTGATCCATATCTTACAACAGAAGGAAACGCCGTCAATGAAACCGGAATAGACAGCATAACCTTCCTGATTGCTCCGAATGTGGGAGAGCCGCTGAAACCGCTTTTCAGTATTGTTTCGGGCGGTGAACTTTCGAGAGTGGTACTTGCTTTAAAGGCCATACTTGCCAAGACAGAGGCGGTGGAGACAATTATCTTTGATGAGGTTGACGCCGGAATCGGAGGGGGTGTGGCCGAGGTTGTCGGCAAAAAACTCTCCTCCCTTGCCCGTCACCACCAGATCATTTGTATCACCCATCTTCCCCAGATTGCAAAGTTCGGCGACTATCATTTCAGTATCTCAAAGCATGTTTCACGCGGGAGAACCAAAACAACCATCAACCGTTTAAATGAAAAAGAACGCATCAAAGAAATTGCCAGGATGCTTGGTGGTGAAAAGATCACCCGCGCCACTATAGATCATGCACATGAGATGCTGGATAACAGAAGTTAAGGTGCCATGACTTTTTATAGCATTCCGCCATTGTTGACATTGTGCTGCTTTCTTGGCCTTGCTGCGTTGACGATTTTTCGCGGCCCCAGGACAAAAACCAACCTACTTTTTTTTACGATCTGTATACTCGGTTCTTTTCTCTATATCGACATACTTTTCGCGTTTAATGTCAAATCGGCTGAAGCAGCGCTCCGGATCAGTCGCATAGATCATTTTTTCATTGTCTATCTATCCCCTGTGTACCTCCACTTTTTCCACGAGTATCTCAATATAACAGGGAGAAAATGGCTTATCCGAACTGTGTATGCCTATGCATTTTTTCTAATGTGCTTAACACCGACCCCTCTTTATATTACGTCAATGGAGCAACATTATTTCGGTTATTTTGCAAAAGGCGGAATCCTTTATCCTTTTTTCGGTCTGGCCGGGCTTTTTGTTACTATATATGTTCTGATACAGATAGTTAATGCAATACGTAAAGAGGCCAACAGTTCCCATAAAAACCGACTTAAATACCTGTTTGCCGGATTCGGAATCATGGGTCTTATGAACGGGTTGAATGTCTTTCCGACCCATGGGTATTCGGTGTATCCCCCGGGCAATTTAAGTTTTATTCCTCTTATTATTTTTGCTGTTGGACTTTTCAAGCACGATCTTCTTGACATGGGGATATTGATCAAAAAGAGCCTTATCTACTCACTTTTGACCGCATTTCTGACCTGCTTATATGCTCTGATAATCATTGTGGCGGATAAGGTCTTTAAAAATTTTAATTTTTCTGATTCGATTTACTTCCCTATATTCTTTTTCCTTCTTATCGCTTTTGTCTTCGGACCGTTAAAATCAAAGATACAAGTCTTTATCGATCGCATCTTCTCTAAAGGCAAGTATGATTATCAGAAAACCATAAAACATGTCAGCCGGGTGATTGTGTCTGAGCTCGATTATGATGAAATTGCCAAACTTTTAATGGATACGGTTGTTGATACAATGCTGGTTGATCATTGTTCTCTGTTTTTATTGGATACTTCCGGCGCTGGTTTTGCAAATTTTTCATCCCGTGGGAAACAGATTTATCCCGGAGGTTCCATTTCAATGGGCAAAGACAATCCTTTGATCAAATTCATGAAAAACCACCGCCAGCTCGTTAAGAGAAAAAATCTGAGGGGACAGACTTCACCGCCTGAGATACAAGATGTGCTTTCGGATATGGATGTACTGGGCGCAGAAATCGCTCTGCCTATGGTCTTCAAAGAAAATCTGAATGGCTTTATCGTTCTGGGGGAGAAACTTTCCGGAGATCTTTTTACGCGTGAAGATATGGATCTCCTTGAAACACTTGCCGGTCAGAGCTCGCTTTCTGTTGAGAATGCTCGATCCTATAAGTTGATCAATGACTTGAACAAAGATCTCGAAAAAAAGGTCGAAGAAAGGACCATGGATCTTAAAGAGGCCCTCTCTGAAAAGGAAAGAACTCAGGAAATGCTAATCCGTTCGGAAAGTCTTGCCGCAATCGGACAATTAGTCGCAGGCGTTGCCCATGAACTGAACAATCCCCTGACAAGTGCAACCAGTCTGGTACAAGCCACCATAGAAGATATTGATCAATGGGATAAACAGGATCCTCCTGACCAAGACTTGATAGACGATCTTCAGTTTGCAGATAAGGAGCTTGGCAGGGCGAAGTTGATTGTGGCAAGTCTTCTAGGGCTCTCCAGGCAGACCCAGACCTATTCGGAAGCGGTTAACATCAATTCGGTTGTAAAAGATGCCTTAAGGGTTATGTACAGCCAGTACAAACATCACGATCTTGAAATCGTCGAAAACTGTGCCCGGAACCTTCCGGATATTCAGGGGAATTTTGCCAATTTAGGTCAGGTGGTACTCAATATTATCCAAAATGCCGTCCAGGCTGTTATGGACATCAAAGGGACCGTCTATCTTGATACATGGTTTGACTCTGAAAAAGGCCAGGTGGTTTTTTCTTGCAAAGATACCGGGCCCGGAATCCCCGAATCTATTCGGCAGGACATTTTTAAACCCTTTTTCACAACCAAAGAGGTTGGCCAGGGCACCGGACTTGGACTATACATATGTCACGAAATTATTCAGAAACATGGCGGCACTATAACACTTGAAGGTACTGACGGTCAGGGGGTTGTCTTTGAGGTCAGATTGCCTTTAGACGGTTAAAAAAAGGATGCTGGATTAATGTATCCTGTGTATGGTATTGTATCTTGACAATCTTGACGGCTTCGTAAAAAGTCCAACTTCTGCGTTGCGCTGCATCCTTCGTCATTGCAGCGTACTATAAGTACGCTCCCCACGGGACCAGCGGATAGCCGATTCCTCAGGATTTGCGCGCCTTGAATTTGGAGCTTTTTACTTTGCCGTCGAATTTCGAGTTTTTACGAGATTGTCAAGTTTTAAGTATATGTTAAAACAATATGATTTATCACCTAAAACCTAAAACGTGATGGATTCATCTTTTTACGAATTCATCATACTTAAAGGATTGTAATTATGCCGCTATATGAGTTCAAATGCATAAAATGTCAGCAATTTATTGAGCTGCTCGTCATGAAGAAAGATGAAGAAATTGAACTAAAGTGCCCTGAATGCGGTTGCGAGGATCTTGAAAGGGTTTTAAGCACCACAAACTACAGTATGGGTAATAGTGCCGGGACAAGTAAGGGAGTAAAAACCCAGTCCAGGACCTGCGGGAGCGGATCATGTACCACTTACGAAATTCCAGGACACACGCG
>DAOVAE010000008.1 GCA_030671225.1 Desulfobacteraceae bacterium | reverse complement strand
TCATACTTGTATTCAACCATCGATTTTTCCTCCTTTCTTCATAACGAGTGATAGGTTCCACAAACCAAAAAGATCCTGATAAATGTCTTATACCTGTTCAGGAATTTTTTGACAAGAGGTCAAAATTTGCTATCACCTCCTTTCCTTTCGGCGTTAAATAAAGTGTCTCATTGATTCAGCTTGGTAACCGCAGTCCCAATGCAAACTACCGGACAGGGGACAAAAAAAATGATACCAAGTCAAATATCGTCCAGGAAAGAACGCCCCGTCCATCTGTTACTCACCAGATAGTTTATACATCGAACTTAAATGTTCAGTGCAAGCTTTATACCGCTTTGGTCAGGTTATATCCAAAGGCTAGGCGGCAAGAAATGAACAATTGGAAAATTTATATAATTATCAAGTAGATACCCGTAAAGATGCCGTTATATCGCCGAGGTAATGAAAACTGTGACTATGGTCGAGGAAACAGTTATCATAGAACGACCCGGTTAAAAGTGCCTCGATTCTATCGGGTGAAACCAGATAACTTATTGATATCCGGATATAACCAAAAAAGGCAACAAGCTGGGGTCGAGTGGGACAATAGTCCCCAGAGAGCAGACTCCAGTATAAAGACTAAGGTTTGGGAAGAATAACCTCAGCATTATATTCGCTTGGAGGAATTAACTGTTTGATATGATAGATAAAATGCGAAGTTGGGGTCAAGTGGGGTGAAAAGGGGTCTAATATCCATCCGGGGTAGTCAAGCAGTTCGCATGATGAGGCTGTACCGAAAACCACACTTTTCTCTTTCTGTGGAAGAAGATTTTCCTATACTTTAGATAGCTTACTCAAAGGTCAGATCTTGATCTTTAAATTCGATTCCTTTTTGTCTTAGAGAGCATGGCACATATTTTGCTGAATAAACTGAAAATGCGGCATTCATTTGGAACATCGAGAAGGGCACCAGTGCCTGCGCAAATTCCAAGATTGCAGGATAAAAGGTGGGGACACTCCGATTACTTAACGAAAGGAAGGAAGGAGGGAAACAAGGAGGTCGAAGAGTTTTTTGGCTGGCCCCATTCACGGTACGAGGCTTAAATGGGGCATCAAATCTATTTCCAAAAAAAGAAAGGGGGGGTAGGAAATGACATTACCAGTTCTTATAGCAATTAGTATTATGTGGGTACCTTTGGGACTTTTTTTAATAGGTAAAGGGGAGGCCAAGACTACCGGTGCCATCTGCGGCTTGGTAGGCGCCGTTGTGGTCATAGGCGCGATTCTGCAGGCAGCCGTTTTCAAGGATGGCTTCACCGCCGGCCTGCTCTTTGTACACGGCCTCCTTTACCTCAGCACATGCTACGCCCTGGTAAGCGGGATAGAAGATCTGAGATCCGTTGGCAACGTCAGTTTAGTGACGGCTGTAGTATCCGCTATCTATATGATTCTTTTCTTCACAGGTGGGCCGGTCCTGGAAAACGGTGAGCAGTTGGTCGCCAAAAGCAACTACTTTGCATTTGCTTGCTTGGGGTACACCATTCTAACAATCGAGGTATGGGGCTTCGGTTACGGCAAGTGTCCGGCCAAGCTTTTGGCCTGGTCTCTTATCGTGTGGGTGCCCTTGGGTCTGTATATCCCCGCCTTCTGGCTGCTGACTGCCGGCACACTGCCGTTTTAGGGCATTTCGAGGATAACCCTTGCTTTTTCAGGGCAAGGGTTATCTTAGCAGTGAACCCTGAACCTCTGAACCCGTAAACGGTTACGAAAAGATCTTGTATTTATGAATCTTTTTATAAAGGGTCTTGCGGTTGATTCCCAGAATCTGGGAAGCTTTACTCTGATTCCCACCTGTTTCTTCCAAAACCTCCAGGATATGATCTCTTTCAACGTCTTGCAGGGTTTTTAACCGGCGGGGCAGCTCCCTTTTATTGAAAGACAAGTGGTTTGGTAAATCATCCGCTGTGATGGTATCCGATTCCGCTAAAATCGTCCCTTTATTAATGACGGATTTCAGCTCCCTTATATTCCCCGGCCAGGCATGCGTATTTAGCATTCTAAAAGCTTCAGCTGAAATTTTTTTCGGCTCACCCTCGGCGGCGTCCATCTTCAAAAAGTGCGGAACCAAGCATTCAATATCTTCAGAACGATCCCTTAAAGGAGGAATAGAAATTTGGATAACATCCATCCGGTAAAACAGGTCTTCTCTCAAGGCGCCTTCCTTCAGAGCCTCCTGCAAATCCCTATTTGTGGCCAGAATAATACGGGTGTCCACCTGTGACTCTTTGGTTTCTCCGATCCTGCGAAATTGTCTGGTTTCCAGAAAACGGAGGAATTTCTTTTGCAGTTCCAGGGCAATGTTTCCGATCTCATCCAGGAAAAGGGTCCCTTTATGGCTTTTTTCCACCAACCCCAATTTGCTCTCCGACGCCCCGGAGAAAGCCCCTTTCCGGTGTCCGTAAAGTTCGCTCTCGGCCAGATTTTGCGAAAGAAGGCCACAATCCAGGGTAACAAAAGGACCGTTTTTGCGTTTACTTTGGAGGTGAATATGCTGTGCCAGGACATCCTTACCCGTACCGGTTTCACCCTGAATCAAAACGGTTTTATCGGTGGACGCCACTTTTTTAACCAACTTATAGACCGGTTGCATGGCCTTACTGGGACACCGGATGGATCCACCGCTGACTTCACGTTCCGACTCCGTTGCTTTCTCTTGCCGGTCAGAAAGCCTGCGGTTATCTTTTATGACCTGTTTGACCAGTGCGAAGATTTCATCAAGTTTGAATGGCTTGGTCACATAATCTCGGGCCCCAAGTTTTATACACTGCACCGCCGATTTAATGTCTCCATAACCCGTGATCATGATTACTTCAGTTGTGGAAGACTTTTGTTTTAATCTTCGGAGCGTTTCAATGCCATTTAATTTCGGCAAGTTAATGTCAAGCAGCACCACATCAAACCCGCGAGTATCAAAGAGCCTTAATCCTTCCTCACCGCTTCCGGCGGTAGCAACCTCATAGCCTTCGATGGAAAACTCACTTTTGATCAGGTGTCTGATGTTTTGTTCGTCGTCAATCGCCAATATGCTGCTTTGGCTCATTTCTTATCTCCCTATTTGATTCATTCCTGCGGCAATCAGGGCAAGTTAACCGCCAAACGCAAGATGAAAGTAATTCCCCGACCTTTGTTGTTCATTATTTGAAATTCACCCTTATGATGTTGAATGATATTGTGACAAATGGATAGGTCCAGACTGGATCTTTTTCCAATTGGCTCGCTCAAACAGGAAGGATCATATAGATCCAGAACCGATTCACCGGGAGTACCATCTCTGGTATCTGCAATCTGAATTTCAATCGAATTGCCTTCGTTTCTGGCCAATACAGTTAATTCGCCTCCATTTACCATTGCTTTAAAGGCATTATTAAATAAATTCAGGAATACATGCTTAAGCTGGGATTCAATGCCGAGAACTTGATTGAAGCCGGTGGCCAGATCGTTTTTGGTAATAATTCTGATGTGGTTATCTTTGGCATGTTGCCGGAAAAGAGATGCGGTGGCATCGATGATTTGGTCAATCCGAATGACTTCATAATCATCCTCTGAGCTTCGGCTGAAATCTTGTAAATTTTGGATGATATCTTTACACCGGTAAGCTTCATTGTTGATGATATTCAGATATTCCTTAAAGGTAGAAAGGTATTTGGGGTCACGTAATTTCTCCATTTTGCTAAGCCGCTTCAGCAATCCTTCCGAAAAGCCCGCAATAGAGGCGAGCGGATTGTTAATTTCATGGGCGATTCCCGCCGCCAAAAAACCGATGGCTGTCATCCGATCCGCCTGCATGAGCTTGAATTCATATTCTTTACGTTCCGTAATATCCCGCATCAAGAGGATAATTTCTTCAACATTACCCCGAGGATCCTCGATGGGGGAAGTGGTCCACTCCAAGTAACGGCCGGCAAAGTTACCAGCCTTAATCAAAGTTTCACCCCGTCGAGTTTCCTGTGTCTCAATGGTTTGCAGCGCAGGACAATTTTTGCATATTTTATTTTTTCTGTAATAAGTAGTGAAACATTTTTGTCCACTCAATGAAATAGCCGGAAACATGTTTTTTTGGACATGATTGGCAAAAACGATATTTAGGTTTCGATCCAAAATCGTCACGCCATCGCTCATACTATTGAAAATAGCTTCCAGCCGATTGCCTCGTCGCGCAAGCTTGACATTCAGTTTTTCGAGTTCTTTAATTTTGGCTCGCACTTCCTTAAAATGGCCTATTTTTGAAAAACCGATGCCCTTAAAATCGTGCATGGGTATTTTTTCATTGCGGTTCATAGAGTAAACCTACAATACTTCATGATACATCGATTCTATTTCGGCTTTCATATAGCAGTGAGGATTCGTCAGCATACAGATATCTTCTTCCGCCATCTGAGCCAGGTGAGGAATATCCGCTTCATCGACACCCACTTGAGAAAGCCTGGTGGGCAGTCCCAATTTTGCAATTAAATCCTGAAGTTGCCCCGGAACCTGCTGGGCGACAGCTTCAATAGATTTACCGCGTGTCTCAGCACCCAATGCCCGTGCGATTCCGGCAAACTTAGGAAGCGCATGTTCCATGTTTTGTCGAACCACCACCGGCAACAGTAAAGAGTTAGCAAGCCCATGGTGAATATCATACAGGCCGCCTAAAGGATGGGCCAGCGCATGTACGGCTCCTAAAATGGCATTTGAAAAGGCCATGCCGGCTTCCAAACAGGCAATTGACATACCCTCCAACGCATCCATATCTTTTGTTTGGGCTGCATTGACAAGATGTTTACCGACTAGTTCAATGGCATGAATGGCATGTGGATCCGTCAAGGGCCAAGAAAGAGAGGACACATAAGCTTCGATAGCATGGGAAAGGGTATCCATACCTGTGGTAGCAATTAGTTCAGGGGATTTGGTTTTCAGGAGAAGTGGATCAGCCAGGGTAATGTCGGGCGTAATGGCCCTGCTGAGGATGGCCATTTTCAGGTTGGCGCGTTTGTTGGTAATCACTGCAAATTGACTGACATCCGCTCCTGTTCCGGCAGTTGTAGGAGCGCATACCAAAGGCGGTATTGGTTGGGTGACCAGATTAGCCCCCTCGTATTCATGAATCCTTCCATGATTAGAGGTTAAAATCCCAATCCCCTTGGCCGTATCAATAGGACTGCCTCCGCCGACCGCTGCAATAACATCACAATTTTTTTGACGATAAAGCTCTAGGCCTTGTTCCACCTGAAAATCACGGGGATTTGTCACCACATTGTCGTAAATAACATACTGAAGATCCTCTTGTGCTAAATATTTTATGCTCTCGTCCACCCAACCCGCAGCGATAAGGCCAGGATCCGTAACCAATAAAATCCGCTCTCCGCCCAAACGTCTGCAACACTTACCAATTTGGGAGAGCGCGCCTAAGCCATAAATGACTTCTGGAATTTCAAATTTTAGCAGGGAGTCCTCGGGCATAATCATAATTATATCAAAATTGACGCGGTTTTTAACGTCTCGAAAATGGTACCCCGCCGCCGCGGGAAAATAATATCGATTTTTAGCGCTATGTGAGCGAAGCGAACTAATTTTTAACAGTATATTTAAAAAAAGTAAACCTACTTCGCCGTGCAAATCCCACCGCCTAATTTCTTGGTTGTGTCGTTTTATTTGAGAATTGGTTAAAAAGACTGAGCCAACAACATCGTTTTCCAGCTTGGTTAGTCTCATAAGTGAAGAAAAGTCCCAACCATATCAGCTATCTGATTCATAATATATTGATTATATTGGTATAAATACCTATTGGGGTCGAGTGTGGTCAAAAGGGATAACGTTGCAGCAAGAGAAAAAAAATGTGCACCATCAACAAAATACGGTGGAAGCCTACCCTCCATCATTAAAGAGTTCAATTATTTGGAATTATAACAAAATTATCTGCAGGAAATTGAAATTCAGATCATTGTTTCCCATTATATTTGGATGGCGTGATTTTTGCGAAAGGCCCGGATTTGGATTCATGGATTCAACTGAGCAGATGTTGTATTTATATATGCTCATCTTGCGCATGGTGGATTAACATGAATGCCAAGGTGTTATTCGATAGCGCGGAAATTTCCCGTTCAGCGGAAACAAACCTGCGTTCATAATCAATTCAAATATATCAAGAAAGGAGAACACCCATGCCGAAATATGTAATCGAGCGAGAAATCTCCGGAGCGGGAAAACTGTCCGCGGAAGAATTTCAAGGTATTTCACAGAAATCCTGCGGAGTGCTTCAAGAAATGGGACCCCAGATTCAATGGGTTGAAAGCTTCGTCACTGATGACAAGATCTACTGCGTCTATATTGCTCCGGACGAGGAGGCGATCCGCGAACACGCTCAAAAGGGCGGCTTTCCGGCAGATCGTATCTCCGAAGTTCGAGCGATGATTGATCCAACAACTGCGGAGGCCTAATCGTTCGCAAAGATATTTAATTGGTTGAATTTGATATAATCGCCATGTTATAGATTTTTTAAGTGATGTGGCAAGAATGCTCCGTTTCAGCGAAACCAACCTTGCTCAATTCTTTGTAGCTTGATGAGGTATAATCCCAACTAAGGAGGATTCCATGGCAACCCAGGATAAGTGCTGTACGATCGTGCCCTATTTCAAAGTTCAGAGTGGCCAACTTGAGGCGTTTAAGGCATTGTGCGAGCAGTTTGTTGAGAAAACCAACGAGGAGCCCAAATGCCTCTATTACGGATTTAGCTTCGACGGAGACCAGGCCCATTGCCGTGAAGGCTACGAAGATGCCGAGGGCGCGCTCATTCATCTTGAAAGTGTAGGGTCTCTGCTGGAAGACGCCCTGAAAATCTCCGACCTCACTCGCTTGGAAGTTCACGGCCCCGAAGAAGAACTGGCAAAACTACGGGGACCCTTGGCTGAATTGAAGCCCCAGTTTTTCACACTGGAGTATGGTTTCCGTCGCTAGTTGATTTAAGAAGACGGTTTAAAGGTGGTTTAATCCTTGTTTCAGAGTTGGGCTAAGGATCTTTTAATTCGTAAAACCTTAAAGCGCTTTACGGATACATCAGAGTTACGTCTCCATTCCCCCCCAACGATGCAGCGTGTCGTCTTAACACATCTCGCCCACTCGATTTCAGCAGGCCCATATATTTTAATATTGACAAAAAATCCATTTTCGAAAATATTTACTCCGCTGCTCCCATTGTAACTTTTATCTCGAATCCGGGGAGGATTAACCACTATGGTGGAGGAAACCCAACGATATTTCAAAGGAAAGACGGCCTTAATTACCGGCGGCGCCCGCAATATCGGCTTGGCCATTGCCCGGGACCTGGCTTCCCGAGGAGCTTCTGTTGCTATTGTGGATATCTGCCATGATCTTGATACCGTTCCCTATTGTCTCTCAACTGAAGCAGACCTGGATAATAGTGTGAAAGAGCTATCAGCCTTAGGTGTCAAGGCCGTTGGGCTGACTTGCGATGTGCGCAATGAAAATCAGGTACAAAACACAATTGATCGGGTAGCGGAAGAGTTTGGCAAACTGGACATATTGGTCAACAATGCCGGCATTATTTCTCTTTTTCCTCTAAAGGAAATAACCGAAAAAGCCTGGGATGAGGTGTTAGATGTATGCCTCAAAGGGACCTTTTTTTGCTGCAAGTATGCCGTGCCCTATATGGTTGAAAGAAAGTATGGCAAAATCGTAAATATTTCTTCGGTAGCGGGTTTAAGAGGGTTGGGGCTTTCGATTCACTACGCCGCCGCTAAGCACGGCGTCATCGGGCTCACAAAGGCTCTGGCCATGGAGGTCGCGGACCATAATATTAATGTCAATGCCATATGCCCGGGGACTGTAGAATCTCCCATGCTGGAGGGATTGGCGTCTCAAATCGAACTGGAGAAAGACACCTATGAGCATTTCTCTAAAGGACATTTGATTAAAGATCGCCGAATCACACCTCAGGATATTGCCAATGCTGTGCGTTGGCTAGCTTCGGACGAAAGCCGTTTTCTGACAGGAACGGTTATAAATGTTGATGCGGGCTGGACAGCCCGGGGATAATTTATTTTTCAACATCATTTCAAATTTTAACTCATATTTTGGTTTTAAGCAGATTAGGCTGTCGGTTATTTATCTGTACAATGCATCACCAGCAATTAAAAAAACTAGCCTACCGATTGAGAAGGACGGTGAGCTACCATGAAAAGGATGGGACATCTCAGCTGCTTCTTTCCTATCCATTAAAATCTATCGTTCTGCATCCCTCCTGGCGAGAACTTTGCAAGGGTCTGTCCGTTTATGAATTTATCTCTTTCGATGATATTTTGTCTCTGGTTGATAATTCAGAGCCGGATAAAATCGAATTTTTTCTCAACGAACTGGTCCGCAAAGGTTTTCTGCTACAAGAGGGTGTTTCCGGGATGCCGAACTTTCCACCTGTCTCAATCATTATTCCAGTCAGAAACAGATCCCAAAACATAAAGGCATGCCTAACTTCGTTGACTCAATTGAATTACCCGAAAGAAAAGCTTGAAATAATTGTGGTCGACGACGCATCCACCGACAATACGCCTGATGTGGTTTCGCAATTTCCGGTTCATCTTATTTCCCTCAAAAACAATAAGCAGGCCTCTTTTTGCCGCAATCTGGCTGCCCGAAATTCAAAAAACGATCTTCTAGCATTCATCGATTCAGACTGCCTGGCTGACCCGCTATGGCTGCTGGAGCTAATTCCGACTTTCAAGGATTCTTCTTTAGGTGCAATAGGTGGAATGGTAGATTCTTTTTATGAGCATAACGGATTGGACAAATACGAGAAAGTAAAGTCTTCATTATACAAGGGCGCCTGGCCGAAGCGATCAACGAAGGAGGATCCTTTCTTTTACGTTCCATCCTGCAATCTCCTGGTGAGGCGGGATGTTTTTCTGCAATTGGAAGGATTTGAAGAAGCACTTGTCGTTGGTGAAGATGTGGATTTTTGCTGGCGATTACAAAAGGAAGGATTCCACATCGAATACCGACCAGTGGGCAAAGTGTACCACAAACATCGCAATAAATTAATGTCTTTTTGCAAAAGACGTTTCGATTACGGGACTTCAGAACCTCTCCTTCAGCAATTGCATGCCGAAAAAATCAAACAATTGGTTTTCCCGCCCGCGAAAGGTCTGTTTTTGGGTATTGTTGCGCTGTCATTTATTTCTGGTTATCTTCCGTTACTTGCGCTAAGCCCCGGCCCTGTTTTATTCGATATTTTATCAAAGTGGATTAGGTTCAAAAGCATTCCAGCCAACACGGCCCAAATTGCCTTGGCTGTTGCCAGAAGTTATCTGGCGTTCCTTTACCAATGTTGTTCATTTGTGTCTCGCTACTATTTAATTTGGTCAATAGTATTTCTTCCCTTTCTATTAACGCTTTCAGTGGCAATTCTGGGTATGCATCTTTTAGCGGGAGTCGTTGAATATTTCATCAAAAGACCATACCTGAACCTAGCCTCATTTCTGATTTATTTTTCCCTCGAACAGTTGTCTTATCAACTCGGCGTGTGGTGGGGATGCCTTCGTCATTTTTCCTTTACCTCTGTCAATCCTAAACTTGTAAATAAAAGAAAGGTTTAAGGTGTACAATGATGAATTATACCTTGAAACTGTTTTTACGATTAATCAGCAACGGAATCCGTTTTCAGTACTTGAAACGTACCGGAAAACCTGGAAAACCTCAGTCTGTAAGTCTAGAAATTACCCATGAGTGCATTGCCCGGTGCATAATGTGCAACATTTGGAAAATCCCAGGAGATGTATCAAACCTTTCTATGCCAGAATGGATTAAACTACTTTCATCAGAGCTGTTTGCCGATATCAGAGAACTGGATGTTACAGGTGGCGAACCGTTTATTCGGGATGATTTAATCGATCTTTTCGACGGTATCTGCGAATTAAAGCAAAAAAACCTCAAACGCTTGAAGTCTATTATCGTCACCACAAACGGTTTTTTAACGGAACGCGTTTTAACAACAACGGTAGAAATCTTACAAGCATTACAAAAAAGGGATCTTTATCTGGTTGTGGTATGCTCATTGGATGCTGTGGGAAAACTCCATAACAGGATCAGAAATTATAAGAATGGCTGGTCAAAGGTCAGCAAAACCATCGAAGGACTCGTTCCGTTAAGAGATAGATACCCGAACCTGATTGTCGGGTTGAAATCAACAATTCTACCATTAAATATTAATGAATTGAGCAAAATTCAGGCGTATGCAGATTCAAAAGGACTTTTTACTATTATTTCTCCATGCATAATAGCAGAAGGCCGTTATTTGAATCCAGACCGAGCTGAAGAACTATCTTTCACTCCAGAAAACATCGAAAAAATGATTGATTTTTTTTCAGGCAATCAGTTTCGTTGGAGTTTTCATGCGGAATCCCTGGTTGAATTCTTCGAAACCGGAACAATAAAAAAGCCCTGCACCTGCGGCTTCAACTATTTCTTTGTTCACAGCAACGGCGAGATGTTCTTATGTCCGCTGATCCAAGAGAGCGTAGGCAATATCACCGAAAAAGATATTTCCGATTTGTTTTTCTCAAATAAGGCTAATGTAATTCGGAGGCAGATAGGTAGGTCACCTCAGTGTCAGGTATGCACCGAGCCAGGGCTGGAACGTTATTCACTGCCCTATGAAGGATTTCAATATTTAAAGCTTTTCTTTAAAATGGGCAGTAACGAGTTTTTTCAATTGCATTATTACTTGGGCCTTGACAAATATATATAAAAATATCCACTGTATACCGAATTGTTATTACTTATAGCTGAGGTTCTGGAATCTATGAGCCCATGGCCCTGCGCCTTGAGCCATCTTATTTCAAGAAACCAGCCTCGCCCCCTATCCCACCTGAAAAAACGCCTCATCGTATTCGGGTTTATCCTGGTAACGTCCCATATAAAATCCGGGCAGGGCATCAATATTTTCAAACAACCCGGGATCGGCTTCGATACCGGCCTGGTGCAGGGCCTTGAGCATATCGGCCGGTTTGGGAGGGCAGCCTTTGATGGGGATGGCCTCCTGAATATCGGGATTGTCCTTGTGGGCCTGGTAGATGCATTTGCCCATCAGGATCGTCTTTTTCTTGCCCGGCGTCGGCCGCATGGATTTGCCGGTAAGAACCTCCACGTCATCCCAGGCTTTCCCTTTCCACGCAAAGCGAATGGCGGAAATCATCAGGCCGTTGACCCCCGAGCAATAGGTGCACATGGAAAGATCGTACTTCTGGTAAAAAACCCCTTTGAGACCCTGCTTGACCATCGGGGTGGGAAGAATCACTTCTTCGGTTTCGCTGTATTCAACATTATAGGCATGGTGGCGCGCAACCGCGTCGATGCTTTCACCGACCACCTCGATATCTGAAAAATCCCAGGGGCGCCCGTGATTTTCGGCGGCATGCATAATGTGGGGCACTTGCTCGGGTTTGTACCCTAATACTCCGGCACCCACCAGGTCGGCTGACAACACGTCGGCCGAGGCCACCAGCAGGTTCGAGCGATGCATTTTGCCGTCCGGCCCCGGACCCCGTTCGTTGGTGTAAATGCCATCCTGAAGGGTTAACATGGGGGGCATCTTGTCCGCCAGTTTGGACACCCAGAAATTCAGATCTTTGCCAGGGGTCATGTTGTGACATTTTTTACGGGAGGGGATGTCAATCAGTCCCTTCAGGTTTTTAATTCCCAGGCTGACAACCGTCTGGTTGTGGGCTTTCATGACCGGCAAATCCACCACAAAATCGCTATCCAGCGCATCGGCATTGAAGCGCAGTTCGACCCCGTCTCCGAAATCCACTTTTTTAAACGGACGCTCGAAGATATTCATAAACTTAATGCCGTATTTTTGCTTCAATTTTCCGTAGCCGAGGGTTTCAAAGGCGTGGGCCGGCGTGGCCAGGTCTTTGGGATTCATGGTGACCGTGCCCTCCCCGATGGTAATGTCATCGATGCCCCGCTCCTTTAAAAGAATGATCACGTCTTCCACCACCCGGGAGGTGGTGATAACCCCCCACTTGGGGAAAGGAACGGCCTTGGTCCAGAAAACAATGTTGGGCTTAATGAACACCCGGGCCTTTGACGGCAGGTGATCCAGTCCACGGCAAAGCTCAACGGCTTGGCGAACCGATTCCAGGGGTTTTTCATAGCGCACGACGGCGACCCGATTTTTACTCATAGACTCCTCCAAATAGCTTTTTAATTATAAATTGAATAGGCGCTTGGCATTCAATCCGCAAATGGGGTCGATTTCATCCTTCGTCAGCCCGGATTGCTCCATTTCACTGAAATATTTTTTGGGCGCCAGCAGGGGATAATCACTGCCGAAAAGGATTTTGTCAATTCCGACAAATTGGATGGCACTTTGATAAACTTCGGGATCGTAGAGATAGGGGGAGGCGGCTGTATCAAAGTAAACATTTTTCAGGATTTGTTTGACTTCTTTTTTCATCAGGGCATAAAAAAACAGGCCGCCGCCCCAGTGGGCCAAAACGATTTTGTTGTCGGTAAAGCGTTTGATCAACCCGTAAATTTGAGACAGGGTGATCGGGGTCTTGCCGTGATAGTCATGACCCACCGGCTCATTGGTATGGATTAAAACCGGCAGGCTGCGCTGCGCGCACATGTCCATGACAGGGGCCAGCTGCTCCAGGGCCAAATCGTCAATACCGGACTGGTAAAATGCCAGTTCACCGATTCCGCAAAGCCCCCCGCTAAGACACCGTTCGGCCTCGGACGTCGCCCCGGGGCTGGCCGGATCGAAACATCCCAAACCAGTGAGCCGGTCAGGATATTTCAAAACGGTTTCCATGATGTAATCATTATGGGTTTTAGATAATTCAATATTTGTCCAGGGGAAGCCGAATACCACCGCCCGGTCCACCCCGTTTGCATCCATGGCACTGATCAGGTCCTGGCCACCGACCAGCCTGGCCTTGGGTGACTGGTATAAAAGCTTAAAGGTAGATTCCGATGGGAAAAAATTTTCCCTGCTTTGGCAAATTTCGGGTGGAAAAATGTGGGTGTGTACGTCGATGATCATGGATTTGTATCCTGTGGTTTTAGGAAATTATAGACGTATGATCCGTTGGGTATAGATACTAAGTTTGAATGTTTACTTAATAGAGATCTTGCGAACTTTCAACCTGTATCATGCAAGATTTTAAGAAACCAACCGGAAAACAAAAAAAAACAGCCAACTGGTTTTTGCCAGTTGGCCGTTAAGGAGGAGAACAGATGAAGAAATTATTAGGCTTTGTGCTTATGGGTTATTGCAATTGCCTTGCCAAACTCAAATTTAAATTAAAAAAAATAAACAATTGGGGTGTATTTATATAAAGTTCAGATAGATAAAAATTTTAAACCCAAACCAAACACTTCTATCCAATTACATTTCAAAGCCGTTAAACAGGAAATTGGGTTCACAATATTTAACCATTTTGGATAAGATTCAAGAAACCTGTTGTTATTAAAGCAATTTTTTAATATTAGGTGAAGTTCAAAATTTTGAACCCTGTAATTACTGTTAGTGGTGAACATCCATAACCATCTAATATTTATGTTTTTTGAGAGGTTCACACTTTTGAACTCTGGATCAGGATAAGGAGCAGACTTACCAGATGAATCACTATGAACAGGCCAAAAAGAACCCGATGTACCTGTATCTGATTGTGCTATCAATCTGTTCAACCATGGGGTTGCAGACCTGGCGGACTTTGTTTAACAATTTTGCCGTCGAGGCTGCCGGCCTGAACGGCCAGTATGTCGGCATGATTCAATCGGTCCGGGAAATTCCCGGTTTTCTGGCACTTCTGGCTGTTTACGCGATCATGTTGATCAGGGAACACCGTCTTTCCGCCCTGTCGATT
>DAOVAE010000119.1 GCA_030671225.1 Desulfobacteraceae bacterium | reverse complement strand
AGAGGCAGAGGTCCTTCGGGTTTGACCGCCGTGTCCAGCACAAATATCTGTCGCTTGACAGGCTCCACAGGAAGATTAATACCGGCAGTCCGGGCCACATCGGCTGCCCATGCCCCGGCACAATTAACAACAATCCCTGCCGATAGGCTCTCGCCGGAAGCCAATCTTACTCCAGTAGCTCTCGAGCCGTCTGTCCTAATCTCGACCACTTGGTTTTTGATATATTTTGCACCCAGTGATCGGGCCTTGGCCCTGTAACCCATGAGAACAGCATATGGGTCAAAATGGCCGTCCAGAGGTCCAAACGATCCACCTGCCAGACCCTTTGGCTCGAAAAGGGGATAGCGTTCCTTAATCTTTTGCGCCGACCACCACTCCACTTTGCAACCCAATCTTTTCTGCAAGGCAAGTGCCTTTTTGGCTAAACCCTTACCAGCATCGTCTATCAAAAAGAGATTCCCTTCACAGCGATAGGAAATATTTGGTTTTTTGCCGTCAACCGCCATAGAGTCCTCAAATTGCTCCATCACATTAAAAGTATACTGGGAAATCAGGATGTTCTCCCTGAGACTGAACTGGATACGTGTATTACCCACGGATAGGGTTGTAGAAGCCCGGGCGTATGTTGGATCAGGCTCTACTACGGTCACTTTGAGACTGTGGTCATGACTCATTAAGTAATATGCTGTGGAGCTACCCATGATACCACCGCCAACGATGATTACATCGCAAGAACTATTATTCATAATTCAATACCCCGTAACACTTTAGCTTTTTGAAAATATTACAATACTCCTTACAGAGACAACCAAGTGCCGAGTCCTTTTTTCACTGCCTTTCGAAAGATAATGGGAGCCACAGCCATATCATCAAGTGCCAGACCTAAGTTGGCGGTCATAGTCCGCTCAAAGGGCGTTTCGCGGCCCGGTTTTTGCCCGGCAACCAGTTCGCCCAGATCGGCGTAAAGCTGCGGTATTTCTTGAAAATAGCCGGCTTGTTGATAATGGTAAAGTTGTTGGTTGTCGTCAGTGCAAAACTTGGTGGTTTCCCGCATGGCATCGGCATGCCAGTAGGAGTCAAAATCAACCAGTGAGGCAAAAGCTCCCTGCTCAAGCCAGCCGGCCTCAATGGTTGCATGCGGTTTTTTAAGGATCGGTCCGGCGGTAACAACAATGTCACAACCGATCACTGCTTGGCGTGGTGTGGCAACCGGAACCACCTCCAAGTCAAAGCGGGAACCGATTTCTTCAACATACCGGCCAACTGCCTCGGAGTCCACATCATAAGCCATTACCTGCTTGAGCGGGAAAAGGGCATTCAGCGCCTCCACATTTGTGCGCCCCTGAATACCGCAACCCAGCACGCCGACCACTGACGATTCTGGACGGGCCAAGTATTGAGCTGACAGGGATGTTGCCGCACCGGTTCGCATGGCTGTAATCCAAACGCAGTCCATCACCGAGACAGGGAGCCCGGTTTCGGGGTCATTGAGGATTAGCAAACCGGTAATATAAGGAAGTCCCCGTTTGTAGTTGTCCGGAAAACCGCTTACCCATTTAACGCCGGCTGATTTTAAAGCCGGAATGTAAGCCGGCATGGCGTGGATAAAGTTATCACCACCACCTGGGTGAATTCCGGGTTTTGGGGGCATCTCCGTGCGTCCCTCACCTTTTTCACGAAAAGCGACTTTAAGGGCTTCGATGATTTCGATCATTGTAATCCCCACGGCAGTAACATCATCCTGAGAAAGATAAAGCAGCTGGTTCGGTTTCATGTTGCCTCCTTGTTAACCCGAATATTTCATGAAGAATATCAGACAGATTGACAGCTTGTGCAAACAAAAGCTATCGCCCTTTTATACAAGCAAGAGTTGCTTTCCACAACCTTTTTTAAGGCTATGTAAATCTAACACCTCCTTGACAGATGGAAACGGAATTGGTTATTGGGAAACTAACTTAAAAAGGAAGAGCATTAAATGAATCTTACGGGAGTTAACGTACAATGATTGAAATTTATAAATTTCTTGCTGACCATCAGATTCAATACGAGCGCCATGATCATCCCCCGGTTTTTACAGTTGAGGACGTCAATCGCCTTGTTCCCCCCCTTCCGGCAGCAAAGACAAAAAATCTTTTCCTTCGTGACAACAAAGGCCAAAGACACTTTCTGGTTGTAGTCAGAGGTGAAAAACGAGTCGACTTGAAGGCTCTGCCGGGTCTTTTTGGAAGCAGCAGATTACGTTTTGGCTCTCCGGATCGCTTGAAGAAATATCTCGGTGTGGACCCAGGGTCCGTCTCCCTTTTTTCGGTTGTTAATGATATAGACCGCACCGTAGAGGTCATCATAGACGGCGACTTATGGGAGTCAGAAGCCTTTCAATTCCATCCCCTTGTAAACACCAGCACTTTGGTTATATCTCGGGACAACCTTCAACGTTTTTTAGATAAGACGGGGCATGACATTCAAATACTTGATGTTCCCGGCCTGGAATAATTAGCTCGAATATTTCATTCAGACTCGTAAAATAGAAAGCTACTGAAATGACAATAAAAAGCCATGGCATGCTCGAAATTCATATCGCTGTCCTTCTTTTTGGATTTGCCGGTCTTTTCGGAAAGTTGTTAGCACTACCACCTTTAGTAATAGTATTCGGAAGAACCTTTTTTGCCTCACTTACGCTTTGTGCCATACTCTTTTTCTCAAAAACACAACTTCGGACGAAATCAAGACAGGATCTGACGGTACTGGTTTTGCTAGGGGCTATATTGGCCGTACATTGGATTACTTTCTTTCACTCGATTCAGATTTCAACCGTTGCTGTGGGATTGCTCACATTTTCCACATTTCCTGTATTCGTCACTTTTATGGAGCCGTATTTTTTCAAAGAAAAATTGCACCTTTTTGATATCTTAATGGCAGGTTCTGTTTTTTTTGGCTTAGTCTTGGTTATTCCGTCATTTAATCTTCAAAACAATGTCACCCAAGGTGCGTTTTGGGGGATAATTTCGGGATTTACATTTGCAGTTCTATCCATATTAAACCGAAAGTACGTTAGTACGTATGCTCCAATTGTAATTGCTTGCTATCAAAATTGCATTGCAACCATCCTATTGTTCCCCCTTTTAATTTTTCAAGATTTAACCCTCCAACCGTCTGACTATGTTTTGTTAGTAATCCTCGGCGTTTTTTGCACAGCTTTAGCCCATGTGCTGTTTATTAAGAGTCTTGTTCAGGTTAAGACACAGTTAGCAAGCATCATTGCAAGCCTGGAACCGGTTTATGGAATCATATTTGCTTTGGTGTTGCTTGGAGAGGTTCCGGCATTTAGAACTATTCTGGGCGGTGGCATAATACTCGGAACAATTACACTATCAACAATTAAGCGGCAGAGTGTTGACTTATAAGAGATCAAGATGGACTTGAGCAAAAACAAAATTTCCGAAAATGTTAAAAGCATACACCTGATCGCCATCTGCGGGACCGGAATGGGAGCGCTTGGCAGCATGCTCAAGGATTTAGGCTATAAAGTAACAGGCTCGGATCGGAAAGTTTATCCTCCTATGAGCGAATTTCTCTCGAGCAAGGGAATTGCGATTTCCGAGGGTTTTAACGAAAAGAATGTTTCATACGGCCCGGATTTGGTTATTGTCGGGAATGCCGTATCAAAAGACAACCCCGAGGTTGTTAGAATGAATCAAATGGGATTTGAATTTTGTTCAATGCCCCAGGCTGTTAATAGATTTATTGCAGCCGGTAAAAAGCCGCTTATTGTAACCGGCACTCACGGCAAAACCACCACATCTTCAATTCTGGCCTGGATTCTTTATCAAGCCGACCTCGATCCAAGCTTTATGGTCGGCGGTATTTTAAACAATTTTGGCAGCAATTATCGTATTGGAAAAGGCGAATATTTTGTCATCGAAGGCGATGAGTACGATACTGCTTTTTTTGATAAGGGGCCCAAATTTCTGCATTATGATCCTTTCATGGCAATACTGACCGGCGTTGAATTTGATCACGCTGATATATTTAAGGATATCGAACATGTAAGACAGGCCTTTAATGCCTTTATAGCCGGCATTTCTCCCCGGAGCACTTTGCTTGCATTCGACAATGATAAAAACGTTGCCGATTTGATCTGCGAAAGACAGTGCCGGATTGTAAAATACGGCAGAAATGTAAACGCCTTGTGGCATCTTGGAGCTGTTTCCATTGACCCGCCATGGACTTTTTTTGAGGTTTTAAAGCATGATGCGATTTTTGGTAACTTTAAAACCAGACTTGTTGGAGAACACAACCTTTTGAACGCGCTGTCGACAATCGCGCTGGCGCATGATCTGTTGATTCCCAAAGATGTCATTGCCAAGGCTCTTGAAACCTTTGAGGGTATCAAGAGACGACAGGAAGTGCGCGGTGAAAAAAGGGGGATTACGGTCATTGATGATTTTGCCCACCACCCCACTGCCGTTCGGGAGAC
>DAOVAE010000033.1 GCA_030671225.1 Desulfobacteraceae bacterium | reverse complement strand
GCTCCGGGGCCTTACTGTAGCCCGCACATATTGACGCTGCCAGAATCATAATTTCTTTGCTGCCTCCATGCGGCATAAGAACTGTGGGGCCTGGAAAATTTTTTACTTTGATTATGGTATCCACAGACGGGTCATAATATCTTATTATTTTTTCATTATCCTTCTTGGTTCGCCCGACGATTATTTTATTGTTTTTGTTCAGGCGAAGATGTCGTCCATGCTTCAAGAGATGAAGCTCATTTTCGGTAAATGTTTCTTGATGGTCAAAAAGGTCCTTAAGCCGTGCTGAGAAACCTTTGTCAGTAAGCAGGCAGCCACCGGCCGGTGACGGATATTCCGCTATACCGAATTCTTTGACAAGTTTTATCTGGGGCTTGCGGGATCTTCCCGATATGTCGAATAGTAGATCCCTGTTTACCACGCCCTCTTTTTCAGGAATGGTTTCGGGAAGCCTTTTTGCACTTAAGGGACGCACTATGTAACCATCAAACCCGGATTGCTTTTCCACATAACGAAGAGACTGCTTATTCTGGGACATGGGACGCTGA
The DNA here is from genome assembly GCA_030671225.1 of Desulfobacteraceae bacterium. Taxonomy (GTDB): domain Bacteria; phylum Desulfobacterota; class Desulfobacteria; order Desulfobacterales; family UBA11574; genus DAOVAE01. The sequence continues at coordinate 8,440 of DAOVAE010000033.1, read as the reverse complement.
CCCAGTACCTCGCCGCTGAAAAGAAAATCAAATCCATTTTCATTCATTATTGCGCCGGCCAGCCTGAACATTAAAGCATGGCAGTCCATGCACGGGTTCATGTACTTTCCGTAACCGCAAGGAGGATTTTTAAGCATCGTCAGATAAACCCGGGTTATATTTCTGACCAATAACGGTATCCCTGTGAGACTCGATGCCCGCCGGGCCTTTTCAGATGAAAAGAACGGAGTTTCGAAAGTTACCCATTCGACTTCTATCCCCTGCTTTCGCAAAACCAGTGCCGACAGCATGCTGTCGAGACCGCCCGAACAAAGCCCCAAAGCTCGCACTTTCTTTATTGATAAATTCATGATAAACGAAAATTTCCTAACTGATATTTTTTTAGACAGGATTGACATGATTAACTGGATTAATTTTATTTCCGCCTAAAGATTATGCCATATGGCACAAATATAGGCGGAATTTATTATCCCATTTTCATCAGGAAAATGGGATTAAAAATATCCTGAAAATCTTGTCTATCCTTTCAAAAACTATCCCAAAAGACGCTAATATCAAACAATTTCAATCATGGTGCAACAGAAAAAACGTACAGCTAAGATACGTAAAATACTAAAAACCACTTATCCTGATGTCAAGACCCAGCTGCATTACAGGAACTCTTTTGAACTGCTTGTGGCAACCATACTGTCCGCTCAGTGTACTGACAAACAGGTCAATGGCGTAACAAAGGATTTATTTAGGAAACTGAAAACTCCCGATGATTTTGCCCGCGCATCCAATGAGACCATTGAAGAACTTATTCGACCGACAGGTTATTTTCGCAACAAGACAAAGAATATCAGAAACTGCTCTGTAAGTCTCTTAGAAAAATATAAAGGTAAGGTTCCGCAAACATTGGATGAACTGGTTAAACTTCCTGGGGTAGGACGCAAAACCGCCAATGTGGTCCTTGGCGCTGCTTACGGCATTCCGGGAATTGTTGTGGACACCCATGTGGCAAGGATTTCAAAAAGACTCCGTCTCACAGAAAATCATGACCCGGTAAAGATCGAGTTCGATCTGATGAAAATCATTCCCAAAAAAGAATGGAATGACTTTTGTTTACAACTTATTTACTTTGGAAGAGCCATATGCAAAGCGAGAAAGCCGGCTTGCTCCACATGCCCTCTTTATGATCTGTGTGATTCTCCTGATAAAATTTCCTGACCGTTCACGGATTTTTTTAAAATCCCAATTTCCAATTTGTCTTTGGCAGCAAGGTCCAAGCAAGCATCCACCACCACGGGATCAAATGAGATCCCTCGATTTTTACGGATTTCTTCCAAAGCCTCGTCTAAACCGAGTGCAGCTCGATAAGGTCGATGAGAGGACATGGCCTCAATCACATCTGCGACCGCTATGATTCTGGCTTCTAAAAGAATTTCTTCCCCTTGAATTCCTAGAGGATACCCGGATCCATCCATCCTTTCATGATGCTGCAAAACGATTTGGGCAATAGGCCAAGGGAATTCTATCCCCTTTAAGATGTCATAGCCTACCCGGCAATGACTTTTTATAATATTTCTTTCGTCTTTTGTTATCTCACCTGGTTTGCTGAGAATTTCCGCCGGTACGGATATCTTGCCGATATCATGAAGTAACCCTGCGATACGAAGCCCTTTAATCAGCTCTGCTGAAAGGCCCATATGTTCTGCTATGGAACAGGCTAGTTTGGTGACAGTCTTTTGGTGACCGGAAGTATAAGGATCCCTGATTTCGGCCGCGGAGGCCAATGCGGCGACTGTTTGTTCTTGAGCATTTTGTAATTTTTCGATATTTTTTTTAAGTTCCTTATTTGCACTGTTTTTCTCGGCAAGAAGAATGCGCTCTTTAAGGACCCGTTTTAGCCTTAGCATTAATTCCTTGGGGTTAATCGGTTTTTGAAAAAAGTCACTTGCACCGCTTTCTATAACTTTTTCATAATCAAAATCTTCCGCAAATCCGGTCATAACGATGACATCAGAATCAAAATTTTCTTTTATTTTCATGGTTAATTCAATTCCGCTTAAACCCGGCATTCTGATGTCGGTAATGATTACATCCACATTTTTTTTGTCACCGGCCAGGATTTTTAAAGCTTCTTCCCCACTTTCGGCAATTGTACATTCATAGCCGGCCCATTCTACATTCTGCTGAATCATATCCCTAATGAGCTCATCATCCTCCACAACCATAATATAAAAATGGTCAGAGCTGTTTATTTCGGTTCGGTTCATGTTTTTCTCCTATTTCGATCCAACACTTTTCGAATTTTCATCGCAACCTCTGTTACACGAACAGGCTTCATAACATACTCTTTGACCCCCAGAGACTTGGCATTATCTTCCGTGATCACCTCGCTGTAACCGGTGCAGAGGATAATCGGAATATCAGAACGAATCAGTATTAGTTCCTTGGCCAACTCCATACCCGTCATTTCCGGCATGGTCTGATCGGTGATAACCAGATCAAATTTTTCGGGTTTATGACGGAAAGTATCTAAGGCCCCAATGCTGCTGTTTATTGAAAAAACTTGATACCCGAGTCTCTCCAGCATCGAATGCATCATTTCCACCACATCTTCTTCATCATCTACCAGTAAAACAGATTCATTACCAGTAGGAATATCCTGCTCAGCAGATATCTCCTGAATTTCGTCTGACTTAGTATCGATCAGAGGCAGATAAACTCTAACTGTTGTCCCCTTATCCGGATCACTGTGAACGCTGATATTCCCCTGACAGTTTTGAATAATTCCATATGTCTCGATTAGACCCATCCCGGCTTCTTCGCCCTGGCCATGGATTGTAAAATGCGAATCAGAAATATGTTCCATGTCCTCATGTTCAGCGCCGCATCCCGTATCGCTCACCGTAAGTTGCAGATAGGATCCAGGGTCCAGATCAATTTTTGAAGATAAATCGCCGGAATCAATATCTACCTCTGACAGGGTCACTTCAAGCACACCACTTTTCTCCTTCATAGAATGATATGCATTGTTGGCAAGATTCATTATTACCTGTTGTATTTCGGAAGGGTCTGCCATAACGGAGCCACAGGCATTATCTATGTTCTGACGAATCTCAATGGTTGCCGGAAACGATGCTCTCAGCAGTTTAAGTGTTGCTTTTATAATGTATTGAACTTTCAGAGGCTTCCTTTCCTGATCGTCCTGCTGACTGAAAGCAAGAATCTGCTGAATAAGGTTTTTAGCACGGTCAGCCGCTTTTAGGATTTTTTCCAGGTTATTTCGGACCTTGCTATTTTCAGACACGTCGTACTTGCTCATCTCGGCATACCCGATTATCGGGAACAGAATGTTGTTAAATTCGTGAACAATACCGCCCGTCAAAGTTCCAATCGCCTCCATCTTCCGGGCCTGCTGAAGCTTATATTTAATTTCGGCTTTCTCTTTTTCAGCTTTACTGATTCGTAATGCCATATTGATCTGAGTAATCAACTCAACTTCGTCAATCGGTTTTTTCAGCAAAGTGTCAGCACCGGACTCTAATCCTTTAATACGACTTTTGGGATCCGATTTGATCTCCGTGAGCATAATGATCGGGATATGCTTAGTCTTTTCACCAGATTTCAGTCTTTTGCAGACTTCATATCCGTCTATTTCCGGCATTTCAATATCGAGCAGAATAGTACTGGGTGACTCGGTCTTTGCTTTTTCTATCCCTTGAAGTCCGGATTGGGCCGTTATCACCAGACAGTCAGGAATTAAATCGCTTACCAATGTGGAAATTTTAATTAGATCATCATTTTTATCGCTAATTACCAGTATCTTTGCCATAATTTTACATCTCGGAATTTCTACAATTTTTTAAAATGCACCCTTATCTTTAAACGCTTTTATCTGGTCTTCCGTATAGCCGAGTTCCTGTAGGATGGATACCGTATTTTCTCCGAAACCAACCGGCGGTGTCCGAACAGTACCTGGAGTCTCGCTTAGCTTCACCGGCACCCCTATAGTCGCAGTCTTTTTACCGTCTTTTTGCAGGATATCGACCACCATTCCTCTTGCCCTGAAAAGAGGGTCATTAAGTACCTCATCAAGATTCTGAATCTTTCCCCAGCAAACATCAAGATCCGCAAGCTCAGTCTCCCATTCTGCTAAAGTCTTGCTCTTGAAGCTCGTCCTCATAAAATCGAGGATCTCTTCTCGACGGTTTTCGTCATACTGGAGATTTGTATACTCTGGAACCCCCATGCGCTCACAAAGCTTTTTCCAGAAACGGTTTTCCACAGCGCCGATGCTAAAGTGACGGCCATCAGATGTTTCATAAGTGTTGTAGAAAGCGTAACGGTGGGAAAGAATCGACTCGCCGCGCCTGGGGACTTCCCCCGTGCGTTGCTGAAAGAAAAGCGTCAGCGGCAGGAGGCCTAACATACCGTCGGTCATGGAGATATCGATATATTGACCTTTTCCGGTCCTTTCCCTGGCCAGCAAAGCCAGAAGAACTCCAATGGCGGCATTCATTCCACCGCCTGCAATATCTGCAATCTGGACTCCTGGAATAGACGGCGGCCGGTCCGGTTCGCCCATGAGATCAAGAACACCGGAATAGCCCAGATAGTTCACATCGTGTCCGGCCCGATTTCGATATGGTCCGGTTTGACCGTATCCGGTAATGGAGCAGTAAATGATTTTAGGGTTGATGTTACGAACCTTATCATAGTCAATGCCAAGCCTGTGAACAACACCGGGCCGGAATCCTTCCAAAAAGATATCCGTTTTCTTCACCAAGCGGAAAAATATTTCTTTGCCTTCCGTGGTCTTCAAATTTAAAGACATATGTTCTTTGTTTCGATTGACAGTGGTAATGAAAAAGTCGTCTGCCATGAAACGTTTGTCCTCCACAGAAATTACACGTGCTCCGTGGTCCGCCAGGATCATAGAACAAAAAGGCCCCGGCAGCAAACGTGATAGATCCAGGACCGTTATTCCGGATAAAGCGCCACTTTTTGCCATGTTTTTCCCTTTTTTATGCCTGTGGCCGAAACAAGTTCTCCCACAAAGCTACCAACCACGACTTTACTTTTGATTTTAACAGGTATACGTCGTTTATCTGCTGTAACCCATAATTGGATTTTAGCATTTTTGCTTTTTTCAAATACACCACCCACATGTTTTAACTCGGGTTCTATGAGATAAGTATCATATGTACCACTTGCCAATTTTATTCTTTCTTTTTTAATAACAAATGCTTTGCCGATTATGCATTTCTTTCCATCAGTTACAGGGCGTTCGATAATTGAATTTTTTTTAAGCTCAACAAGACGCGTGTAATAAAAAGCGGATAACGGATCAAATGATCCTGATAATAGATCAATCGGTGGACGCTTATTGTTAAAGTTGGAATATTGAGCTTTGTTTTGTTCCCAACTGAAATTCACAACCACATCCTTTTTGTTTTTTCCTTCGTGCTGTTTTTTTTTATACAGGATTGAGTGGGTCATATCAATGTCTGCATAGGCATCTATTCTGTCCCGGACTTTATAAAAATGATCTATAAATGAATTGGATCTGGCCGTCATCACAAAATGGTAAGCTTTAGCACCATTTATGGTTTCTATCGGAAGGACTTCAAGAACGGCTTCTCCGGCCGGTATAATAGTCCATTTAAGCTGAAAAGTCAGTTTTTCACCAGGATAAAAAGGGAAATTTTTCTCAACCGCTTCTACACTTTCAGTGAAGCAAAAAATTATAATAATCGCTGTTAAAATTAAGGTGATAAACGATTGGACATCCAGTCTTAAACAATAGATATCTGACGATGATTCCTTCATATTCCTCGCCTGTTTTTATTTTCAATCTAAAACCTACAACAAATGTGCAAATTCGGTATTGATAGTATCAAATAACTCTTCACCGATGGCAAGTCCTATATCTATTAACTGGGGACCGTATTTTTTCCCGGTAATAGTGCGAAATGTCTGTTTTATTTTTGCGATCTTTTCCATTCCTTGTGGATAAAGTTCCATAAATTCCACAACAGGAATTTTAGAAAAAGATGCCATAGCCCACACGGTATAGGTAAAGTTGTCAGGCCCCCACCGAAATTTGTCGGCATCATAGAGACATTCGGAAACAAGATCACCTTCCAGGGTATTTGCTTTCACAATACTTTTGAAAGCTTCATGGTTTCGAATAGCCAGGCAAATGTCATCGATCTCGTCAGAATTAAGGGGATATTTTTTCAAAATTCTCCCGGCATAGGCAGCTCCCAGTACAGCGTGATTTTCTTTTTTACGCTTGATATCGTGAAGAATAGCGGCACACTGGACAAGAATGACCCTGCGGTTTATAAAGTCATCGGAATGCCCGGATAGTTTGTTTTCAATGATCATCAAGGCACCGGCATCCATGGCCACCTTGGACGCGTGTTCAAGGCCATGTCCCAAATTATCTTCTACCTCCCTGGCAACAAAAGCCCGTAATTTCACAGTGAAAGGATTTTTTCCAAAATACTGACGGGACAATTTATTTGCAAGAGAATGGTCTTGATAAAAGTCAGGGGAAGGATAGCGGGAAGCAATCTGGCGGGCTCGTTTACGAATACGAGCATATATAAGTTTCATATCTTCCGAGAAAATTTATTCAAATGTAATTTCTCAATAAATTCTGGGGAATTTTCATTATGTTACCGGCAAAGAAAAAAGATTGCCACAAACCTTCCATTTGCCATTTTCTTTTATAACATTAATGATTTCATCAACTTCATGGGTTGCGCCGATGTTAAATAATTTAGCTACAATTGGATAAACAGGATTTATCGAAACTCTTATTTTGCCGGTTATCCGGATTTGGGCTTCGGTGTCTTTTTTAGTTATGGTTTCAGTTTCAATATGGTAAAGTTTATTTTTCATGAAATTTATATCAAAACCCCTTTCTTTAGCTTCTATGGCTTTAAGATGGAGATATTGGTCGATAACATCGACGTCTTCAGATGCCAGACGTTTATTGCAGATTCTTTTCGCCATTGATTTGTCGAGCTTAAAATACGCTTTGCTAAATTCTACAACCGCTTTGTTCGGAGTATCTATTCTGTCTGCAAAAGAAAAGAGTAGCTGTACAGGGAATCCTAGGATAAGGACCAGAATTATTCCTGTACTTTTGCTTAATTGGGCCATTTATCATTCCTCCTTTTGAACTAGACCTTTGCAAATCAAAGGCATTTCTTGTTTGCTCAGATATCATGGAATAAATTTTTAAACAAGGATTTATTAATCGGCTTTACCCGATTTTCTTACGAGCCGAGTTTCCCCAATGAGCACTTTTTCTTTGACACACAATGACACTTTGCATATACTCCCACAGCCAAAAGGAATGGCTTTGTAAAACAACTTTTGTAATAACACTTTAGCTTTTTGAAAATATTACCGCTTCAGGTATAATTAAATTTTTTGCTGAAAAAACTCGTGGATAACGGCTCGTAATGGAAGAATCCGCCCGGGCTATTAATAAAGGTTTTTGTTTTAAGAGTATGATTCATCTTTAAATCAAATCGCTTATGGTTCTTTCATAACGATCCCTAATCCACCCTGCTCGCTCGTGCCTTACGTAGCAGGCTGGTCAAACAGTTTCCAGTACAAAATTTAATCATACCTGAAGCTTGATTGAAATCGATTTGTTTCAAAGAACTAAACTAATACCTTTTGTACTATTTTGGCCTATTGAAAAACATGCCCCAGGCTGGTTCAAAGGGTAAGCGAATCGGGAAAGACTTATGTCCGGAAAGATCAGATCGTTAGGTCTTTGTCTTGGAGCATCCACTGTTTCTATTGTCCAGGTGGAACAGGAACAGAACCCTGGTACAGGTGTTCCGACAAAAGAGAACAATAATTTACGCGTAGTAAAATATTCACTGCACGCTCACGAGGGAGACCCCAAGCAAACCCTTTTATCCGCTATCAAAAATATTAACCTGGACTCATTTGACCGTATTGCGGCCACCGGTCGGAAATTCCGCAATTTTGTTAATTTTTCCTCGATACCAGAGCCTGAAGCTGTGGAATATGCTTACCGGTTTGTCAAATCTGATAATGTTTCATCTCCTGCTGTTGTTTCTGCGGGCGGCGAGACTTTTATGGTATATGTTCTTAACCGTTTGGGCCAAATCTCCAACGTTTTGACCGGCAACAAGTGTGCTTCCGGCACCGGCGAATTCTTTCTTCAACAATTGCGCCGGATGAATGTGTCACTGGATGAGGCGGCCCAGTGGGCCGTTACGGAAGAGCCGCATCATGTCTCCGGGCGTTGCTCGGTTTTTTGCAAATCCGACTGCACCCACGCCACCAACAAAGGTATTCCCAAATCGAAAGTCTCCGCCGGTCTTTGCAAGATGATGGCCGGCAAAATTTTGGAGCTTTTAAAAAAGGTGGAAAGAAAAAATATTATGATCACCGGCGG
>DAOVAE010000089.1 GCA_030671225.1 Desulfobacteraceae bacterium | reverse complement strand
TTTTGTTTTAATACTGCCGGGAATAAGTCAGGCAAAAGATGAGCCAAAGGACGAACACTCTATAATAACAATGGAGGAGGTGGTAGTAACTGCCACCAGACAAGAAGAAAAAATTTCTTCTGTACCGGCGAATGTAACAGTAATTACCGAAGAAGATATTAAGAATTCCACAGCCCTTAACATACCTGACCTTCTAAGAACAGAAGTCGGCGTGCATGTAAATGATATTGCAGGAAACCAGCGAAATTACAGCGTTGATTTACGCGGTTTCGGAGAAACCTCCCAATCAAACACACTGGTATTGGTTGATGGAAGGCGAATTAACCAGCCTGATTTGAGCGGTACCGATTGGACACTGATCTCTCTGAATAGAGTGGAAAGGATTGAAATTATCCGGGGTGGAAGAGGAAGTGTTCTTTATGGAGATAATGCATCCGGAGGTGTTATTAATATTATCACCAAAGAAGGAGAAGCATTTAAAACCGGGGCCGAAATTAACGGTGGAAGCTATGATACCTTTAAAGGAAGTGCTTATGTGAGTGGAACTAAAAGCAATTTGTCTTATTTCTTATCAGGCAGTTATTTGACATCAGATGGATACAGGGATAACAGTGATACGGAAGCCAAAGATCTGGGGGCCAACCTGAGTTATTATGTCGGTGACAGGATGAGGCTTAACTTGAGTGGTGACTATCACGAAGACGATACCGGCTTACCAGGAGCGATTAAAAAAAGTGAATTCGAAGCTGGAGCATCAAGAACCGATTCATTACATCCGGATGACTTTGCTGATGTAGAGGATTACTATATTAAAGCAACTCCTGAGATATTTTTCTTAAATGACAGTTTGTTTAAAATGGATTTTTCTTTTCGAAAAAGGGACTCATTTTTCTTCAGTTCCTTTTCCGGAGGAACTTTTGAGGGTGATACCGAAATTGAAACAGTTGCCGTTTCTCCCCAAATTGTTTTGAAAGAAAAGCTATTTGAATTTAATAATAGCTTAACCCTTGGTTTCGATTTTGTGAACGCTGAAGAGGATATCACCAATACCACAATGTTTCTTGGCTTTCCAATGGTGGGTATATTTGAATTAGAAAAGAAAAATTATGGGTATTATATTCATGACGAGATTTACCTTTTGGACAGTCTTGCCATTTCCGGAGGATATCGGTATGATAAGGCAGAATTTACTTTTAAACCCAGCACTCCGGATCGCACTGAAATGAGTGAAGATCTTTACACAGCAGGTATTAATTATAATTTCTACAAAAAATCATATGCATATTTCAGTTTTTCACACAGCCTCAGATATCCTGTTATAGATGAGATATTCAACTTTTTTACAAATACCATAGATACCGGATTGATGCCTCAAACATCAGACGATTACGAATTAGGTATCAGACACTATTTCACTGAAAATCTGTTTGCAAATATAAATTTCTTTCGAATCGATACAGAAGATGAAATTCTTTTTGATCCCAAAAGTGGTTTATTTGGTGCAAATGTGAATCTGGAGGGTAAAACACGCCGGGACGGTGTTGAGGTTTCTTTAACCAAAGCTTTTAAAAAAATAACATTAAGCGGAAGTTACACCTATATGGATGCAACCATAAAAGGCGGCCCAAACGATGGCAAGGAATTTCCCAATGTCCCCAGGCACAAAGCAACATTTAATACGTTGTTTTCTCTTGGAAACGGTTTTACCATTGCTGTTAATGGGGTCTACGTCGGCGAACGTCCGTTTGTCAGTGATTTTGCAAATGCTTTTGACGATCAGGAATACTATTTAGTTGTGAACACAAAAATTAAGTATCAGTGGAAAAATCTAAACGCCTTTTTAAATATCAATAATTTAACGGATGAAGAATATTCGGAATACGGAGTTTTGGGCGGTTTTCCTATAGAGCAAGCCTTTTATCCTTCACCAAAGATAAACTTTCTTCTCGGGTTGTCAGCCGAATTTTAACCCGAATACTTTATTCACGAAACAACGGGTAAATCAGAAATGAGGTGAAATTATGCTGGATATATTTATCAGCGGCGGGCCGGTCATGTATCCGCTTTTGGCCTGTTCCATCATAGTATTGACCGTGATTATTGAGCGGATTTTCTTCTGGATCGGTATGGATATGCACCGGGAAAAGTCACTTGTGTATGAGGTTCTTGAACTGTGCCGTGCGGGAGATTGGGAATCGGTAAGAGTAAAGACCAAAAATTCAAAGGATTATATTATAAAAATTCTTATCACCGGAATTCTTCATCGAGACTTTTCCATGGCCAAGGCTATGGAATCAGCCGCTGCCGAAGAGATCAAACGGATGCACAAATATATGGGAGTCATAGATACCATGATTACCGTGGCCCCGCTTCTTGGTATTTTCGGGACGGTAATCGGGATCATTCTTTCCTTTGAAGCGTTAGGCTCGGCAGGTATCGAACACCCTCAGGCTGTTACTGCAGGAATTGCACAGGCTCTGATCACGACTGCATCAGGACTTGGGATTGCGATTCTTTCGGTCTTTCCTTACAATTATTTTAATTCACGCGTAGAAAATGCAGCACTTGCCATTGAAAAATACGCAACAAGTCTCGAGATCGTCTATGAAAAACTGGACCGCCATAACGGCAAACAAAATGGGGATTAAAAATGAAGGTTAATCTTGAGACAGGTAGAAAAGTCCGTATTGAAATGCTCCCTTTGATTGATATTGTTTTTCTGCTCCTGGTGGTTTTCATCTATGCAATGCTCTCCATGGCCGTCCACCGCGGGTTGCCGGTTTTGCTTCCCACATCTTCCTCTGTTCAAATCGATAAATCATTGGTCCTTTCAGTAACTGTAAAAACAGACGGAATGATATATGTTGACAAAGAACAGATTCCTATCAAAGATTTGGCAGCCGCATTGAAAAGAAAAACCGAAACAGGAACAGAACCCGGTGTCCTGCTTTTTGCCGACCGCAGCCTTTCATACCAGAATCTTTACAGGGTTCTGGATCAGATCAGGATGGCTGGTATCCATCGAATTTCCCTCCAAGCTGAGGCTGGGCAGTGAAACGAATACTGACAGCCGCACTACTGGCTATGGGGATACACGGACTTTTATTAGGGGTGGAATTCAACCGGCTCAAGAGAATATCTATTGAAAGGCCGAATACCCGAGTTATGACCATGACATTAACCATGCGTCAACCTCAAGTGCCGATATCCAAACCTGCTGTTAAAAAACCACAGATATTGAAAAAAAAACCCGTCCTTGTTAAAAAAGTAGAAAAGAAGCCAAAGCCTCTTCCAAAGCCTAAATCAAAAAAGATCGTTAAAGATGATGTTCAACCACCTGAGAAAGAACTCTCAAAAGAAATTCCTGAAAAACCCTTGGATGAATCGAAAACTCCAATTGAACCTGAACAAACGTTTTTTAAAGAGTCCGACAAAAAGGTTATAAGCGTTCCGACACTACAGATCACCCGTGAAGCCAGACCTTTGTATCTGACAAATCCTAATCCCAAATATCCTAAGATCGCAAGAAAAAGAGGATACCAGGGCACTGTGGTTCTTGAGGTGTTGGTAGACAGAAATGGAAAGGTTGGCAGCCTGAAAGTGTTGGAATCCAGTGGATACACGATTCTGGACAGAGCGGCGAAATCTTCGGTAAAAAACTGGTTGTTTGAACCCGGTATAATAAAAAATGATAAGGTTGAAATGTGGGTCAGGGTGCCGATTCGGTTTGAATTGAAATAGGCGGATCCGGGTTAGATTTTTAAGTGTGTATTATTTTCCTCTTCATCAATTAAATTCATAAGATACCGGCCGTACTCGTTTCCCATCATTTCAGATGCAAGGTCCGTCAGCTCTCCTTTATTGATGTAGCCCATACGATAGGCAATCTCTTCAATGCATGATATTTTGAGCCCCTGCCTTTCCTGAATAACCTGCACATAGCTGGCCGCCAGTTGCAGGGCTTCCTGGGTTCCGGTGTCAAGCCAGGCATAACCTCTTCCCAGAAGCTCCACCTGCAACTCACCCCTGCGCAGATACTCCAGATTAACGTCTGTAATCTCAAGTTCTCCCCTGGCGGACGGTTTGAGCTTTGCGGCAATGTCCACAACATCATTGTCATAGAAATAGAGACCGGGCACTGCATAATTCGATTTGGGTTTTTTCGGCTTTTCTTCGATACTGATGACCTTGCCGTTGTGATCATATTCCACAACGCCGTAACGTTCCGGATCTCGCACTAAATACCCGAAAATCATGCCGCCGGTTTCAAGCAGAACAGCTCTCTTCAGAATATCGGTAAGATTGTGACCGTAGAAGATATTATCACCAAGGATAAGACAAACCGGATCTTTTCCAATAAATGATTTGCCGATGATAAAGGCCTGGGCCAACCCCTCGGGCTTTGGCTGTTCTTCATAAGTAAAGGAGAGCCCAAGCTGAGAACCGTCTCCAAGGAGTCTTTTAAATAAAGGTAAATCTTCAGGGGTAGAAATAAGAAGTATTTCTCTGATCCCCGCCAGCATCAGAACAGACAAAGGATAATAGACCATGGGCTTGTCATAGACAGGTAAAAGCTGTTTGCTTACAACGCGTGTAATCGGATAGAGCCTTGTTCCTGAACCGCCGGCTAAAATAATTCCTTTCATATTAATTTTCCTTTATCATGCCATGAAGATCTTTTCTTTTGCACCCTTAATCCCCTTGGTTGCATTCCGGGTATCGATAACCAAATTGGAATGTTTGACAATCTCGGCAAAATCATAAGCGCTATGATCCGTAATAATTATTACTGCATCCACTTCAGCCAGAACTTCAGGGGAAATGGGGGTTGACTCCATCTTAAAATCGTACTTCCGAGTGGCCTGCAATTTAGGTATCCAGGGATCATTGTAGCTGACAACCGCGCCCTTTTCTAAAAGCATTTTCATTATGGCATAACCAGGGGACTCTCTATCATCATCAACGTCCTTTTTATAAGCGATTCCTATGACCAGAATTTTGCTTCCATTGAGACTTTTTTTATTTTTATTGAGTGCTTCTACCGTTTTTTCAATAACGTAATACGGCATGGATACGTTTATCTCACCGGCAAGTTGAATAAAACGAGTCGAAAAATCATACTCTTTGGCTTTCCAGGCCAGATAAAAAGGGTCGATGGGAATGCAATGCCCTCCCAGACCAGGCCCGGGATAAAAGGGTGTATAGCCAAAAGGCTTGGTGGCTGCAGCATCAATAACCTCAAACAGATCGATTCCCATCTTGTGAGCCAGAATCTTCAGTTCGTTGACCAGGGCGATGTTAACGGAACGGAAGGTATTTTCTAAAAGCTTAGTCAGCTCGGCTGCCTGGGTAGAAGAAACAGGCACAGATCGCGTAATCACATTATATAGTGCCGTTGCAACTTCCAGACAGTAACTAGTAACACCTCCGACGACTTTAGGTATATTGGTGGCTGTGAATTTCTTGTTCCCCGGATCTTCTCTTTCTGGAGAAAAGGCCAGAAAAAAATCTTTTCCGACCTTCATATCATTCGACTCCAGGCGGGGTAGAAGCACCTCCTCTGTTGTTCCTGGATAGGTTG
>DAOVAE010000076.1 GCA_030671225.1 Desulfobacteraceae bacterium | reverse complement strand
TTTTTCGGCCCGGATTCTTAACCCCGGCAACCTTTTCAAGCCATCCGTCTCTGAAAAATGCTTCGCTTATATCAGGAATCTGAGGGAAGATCTCTCTCAAGTCGACTATTTTGCCATCTTTCCACAGACCAGGCTTCGCCTTACCCCTTTGACCAAATCTGACTAATCTCATGGGTCTCCTTTTTTGGAAGCTTATTTATCAAAATTCTTCGGGCTCCCGTGTGACATCATTTTGCAACATTTTTTGCCCGTCCGCATAGCACTTCTTTCCATACCAGTTGATCTGCCTGCATATACCACGGATCATACTGACCTCTTTGGCACAAAGCTTAAGCCTGGTAAAAAAATGGCGTAAATTGTTGATCCAGTAATCCGGATTTTCAGAATTAATATAACTTATCCTGACCAGTATATCTTTGAGCTGATCATACATCCCATCAAGTTCATGCCGACTGGCAAGGCGAGGAACGAATTCCTTGTTTTTCTCAAGACCGGTAGTAAAAATTTCATAACATATGATCATTACCGCCTGGGCCAGGTTAAGGGATGAAAATTCGGCTGTGGGGATATTTACAAGCGCATGGCAGTACCGGATCTCCTCGTTGGAAAGCCCCCTGTCTTCCGGGCCAAAGAGTATGGCTATACGATTTTCAATGGAAATAGGAGCCAGCTTTTGAGCCAGTTTTGAAGGATTATTAATAACCTGACGCTGTCCTCCCAGCCGTGCCGTAGCTCCGACAACATAATGAAAAGGAGCGAGCGCGTCCTTAAGGTCTGTGCAAATTTTACTTTTATCAATAACATCAGAACCAGTATGAGTCGCCAACTTCATGGCTTTATTTAGATCATAGTTTGGGGGGTCAACTACCACAAGCCGACTTATGCCCATATTGCGCATGGCACGGGCAGCAGACCCGATATTTTCAGGATATCGTGGCTGGTGTAAAACTATAGTGATATTGTCAAAATTGATTCTTTTGGACATCAGCCGGTAATTTCTAGGCTATTGAAAAAGAAGCCGATTTCAAAGGCAGCGGTCTCGGGGGAATCTGAACCATGTACCACATTTTTTTCAATATCCGAGGCAAAATCCCTTCGAATAGTCCCTTCAGCCGCCTCCATATAATTAGTAGCACCCATTATTTCACGGTATTTGGCTATGGCATTTTCCCCTTCAAGAACCATTACCACAACAGGTCCGGATGTCATGAAATTCGTCAAACTGTCAAAAAATGGCTTTTCTTTGTGCACTGCATAAAAACTTTCTGCCTGGGCTTTGGTCATTCTCAACATTTTCATGCCAATGATATTAAGGCTGTTTTTTTCCAATCGTTTAATAACTTCGCCGATAACTCCGCGGGCTACACCGTCGGGTTTGATAATAGATAATGTTCTTTCCATGATTTTAACATCCTTTTGATGATTTTTTTTTCATCTCCGGTGCGATTCCAAAAGGGATTCTTCAAATTAGCACGAGTAAAAATATATTTTACGAACATTTATAAATGAATTTCAAACAGAATATAGACTTCAAAGAAAAAAATTACTTCTGCTCTTGGGAGGTTCTTTTGATGAGGCAGGCAGCCTCGGTTGTCTTCTTAAGGCGTGATGCAAGGCTGGTAAGAACCGCCTGGAAACCAGCGGACAGTTTGTTGAATTCTTGTTCAAAAAATATCGGATCAATGATCCCGATAGTTGTATCACCAACGGCTGTAGCTGTTGCTGTACGTGGCGCTTTGGTAATAAAACCTAGTTCCCCTATTATTTCCCCTGGACCCAGCACAATAAATACCACCTTTTCCCCGTCTATTTTCTTGGAAATCTCCACAGAACCAGATTCAATTACATAAATCCAGTCTCCGGAACTCCCCTCCTCGAAGATGATCTGTCCATCCTTGTATTTTTCTTCTATAGCAGTCTGAAACATGGTTCCAACCTCTATCTCCGAGACCTTTGATGATAAATGGTTGAGCCCGTTTGCCGGCTTAACCCCGCCCAGGCGGGGCTTAACCTTGTTTGGTTCTCTGCTTCGGATCCTGGTTAGGTATACGAAACATAGATAAAATAGGCTTATTTGTCAAGCAGTGAGGCATCTCACATAATAAAGTGATCCGATTTTAAAGCATGTCATTCTTCCATCTTAGATAAACAGCTCATAAAATCATCTGCAAACTTGTCCTGAATCTTCTCTTCCTGCCCAAACTCTGAGACGTCGGTTGCCACATTTCTCCCGATTCCATATTCAACATCCCAACCTTTTTCTTTCAGGAGTTTAATCAATTGTTCAGCCTGCTCCTTTGTGGCATCGGCTCCCAGATTTTGTTCCGCTATAAAGAATTTCATTTCACAATCCTTTCTTATAAAACCTCGGATACATAGACCAGTGAGATGTCGGAATCCTTAAGATCTTTATAAAACCTTCCGATGGCCCGTGCTGTTTTCGGAAACGGATGGCCGATTCCCACCGCATGCCCGTATCTTTTCGCATGTTTTTTTAATTTATGAAGTTGATAATAAATGAACGATTCATCATGAAAATTATCCAAGAAAATGTTCCTCCCTGTAGCGGCCATATGAAGCTTTCTGGCGGTTTTATAGCCCATAGAATGGCTTGAGGTACGGCTGTCAACGAAAAAGAGACCTTTTTTCTTTACAACTTTGAGTGCTTCTCTAATTTCTTTGCGACACTCTGTGAATCTAGAACCCATATGGTTGTTAGCCCCAACGGCACAAGGCACGCCGGCAATATTCTCCTCTATAACTCTGCCGATCCTATCGGACCCATCTCCAACATATAGTGCGCCCGGACCCGGATCGAAGGAATCAGCGTTGTAAGGCTCCATGGGTTGGTGAAGCATGATTTCATGTCCTTTATCATGAATCTCAACGGCCAGATCATAAGAATATACCAATCGTGGTAAGATGGAAAAAGTAATGGGAACGCCCAGCTTCAGGAATTGTCTCGCATGGGAAAGGCTGTGTCCGATATCATCAATAATCAGTGCAATGCAGGGCTGATTAAAAGGATAATTTCGATGTTTTTCTATGGCGAATGCCTTTGAAAAACTGTTCAGCCCAAAATAACTTGAGATCAACAAACCGGCACTTTTCAGCAAAAAATTCCTTCTATCCATATCCTGATTCTCTTTTTTATCTGAATGTTATGCCGCAGTTATTGATTGATCGAATGCCGCATGCTAAGCTACTAAAATATATTATCGAATTTCACGTAGCAGATAATTTATGCAATATGTTGGGGTTAATGTCAACAAAAAATACAATATGTTGTTAAATTAAATTAATTGTATTAACCGTTGGAAGGAGATTATAAATGAAAAACCGCTTTGATATTTTTCCTGTGGGCGTTATACAAAAACAGGATGAAAATGTATGGATAGAAATCTACGAAAAATATAATGAGGCTCTTCTTGGATTAGATAAATTCTCTCATATAACCGTATGTTACTGGTTTCATGAGAATGACACACCTGAAAAGAGGAACGTAATGCAGGTTCATCCAAGGAAGAATAAGGAAAACCCTTTATCAGGGGTGTTTGCAACCCATTCCCCGTTAAGACCCAATCTGATTGCCATATCCATATGTAAGATACTATCGATAGAAGGAAATACGATTCATATCGACAAGATAGATGCGTTTGACGGGTCCCCGGTTATTGACATAAAATGTTTCATCCCCAGCAGAGCCTTAAAATCAGATATAAGGTTGCCTGACTGGGTATAAAACAGGGCAAAGTTATGCTTACGGATCTTTCCGGCCAGATTGAAAGAATTACATACACTAACGAGGAGAACGGTTTCACCATTGCCAGAGTCAAAGTTTACGGACAAAGGGATCTGGTTACAATAGTGGGACACCTGATGTCGCCGGCACCAGGCGAAATCCTCAACATGCGTGGCGAGTGGGTCAACCATCCCAGATTTGGTGAGCAGTTCAGGGTGGTGGAATTCAAAACCGCGGTTCCGGCAACCGTTTATGGAATTCGAAAGTATCTGGGTTCCGGACTCATCAAAGGGCTCGGTCCTGTCATGGCCAACCGTATCGTTAAAAAATTCGGGGAAAAAACACTTGATGTCATCGAAAATGAAACCGAAAAACTGGCTCAGGTTGAAGGTATCGGCAAAAAACGTATCGCCATGATTCAAAAGGCATGGGAAGCCCAGAAGGAAATCCGCGAGGTGATGATTTTTCTCCAGACCTATGGTGTCAGCTCCGGATATGCCACGAAAATATTCAAACAATATGGAAACAGATCCATCGCTGTAGTGACAGAAAACCCCTATCGCCTTGCCATTGATATTTTCGGAATCGGATTTGTTATTGCCGACAGTATCGCCGCAAAACTCGGATTCCCAAAAGATTCACCTTTGAGGGTTGAAGCGGGTATACTCTATGTGCTTAACCAACTGGCCGAAGAAGGACACGTGTACTATCCTTACAAGCATCTTTTTCAGAAATGCCGTGAGATTCTTGAGGTTGAAAGGGAGCTGGTGGAAACGGCACTGGGAAATATCGCATTGGAAAAGAAGGTGGTCATTGAAGACCTGAACGAGGCCATTGATGAATTCAAGGCCAACAACAAGGCCGTATACCTCGCTAAATATTACTTCTGTGAGACCATGATCGCCGATATTCTCAAATCGCTGGTCCGTAGCCCCAAAGCTATCCGTCCGGTCAACATAGAAAAGGCTGTTGAATGGGTGCAGGAGAGACTGGATATAACTCTGGCGGACAACCAGGTTGAAGCGGTCAAACGCGCTCTTTTGCACAAAGTCATGGTGATCACCGGGGGGCCCGGTACCGGAAAAACCACTATTGTCAATGCCATTCTGAAGATATTCAAGCGACTCCGGGTCAAGACACTACTGGCGGCTCCAACCGGGAGGGCTGCCAAGCGCATGAGCGAGACCACCGGACACGATGCGAAAACCATACACCGGCTGCTGGAGTTCAGCTTCCAGAAAGGAGGGTTTCAGAGAGACGAGACAAAGCCGTTGAATTGCGATCTGCTGGTTGTGGATGAAGCCTCCATGATTGATACGGTCCTGATGCACCATCTCATGAAAGCGATCCCTTCAGGGGCCACTTTTGTGCTGGTGGGCGACATCCATCAGCTTCCGTCTGTTGGGGCGGGAAACGTATTGAACGATATCATTACATCGGGGATCGTGCCGGTTGTGGAACTCAAAGAAATTTTCCGCCAGGCCAAAACCAGCCGAATCATCGTCAATGCCCATCGGATTAATGACGGCAAGATGCCGTCTTTTCCCAAGGCAGGAGAGAATACCGATTTTTACTTCATTGAAAAAGAAGACCCCGAAGAGGTGCTCGGTATTATTCTGAAGCTGGTGAAAAAGAGAATACCGCAACAGTTCAAGTTCGATCCGGTGGATGACATCCAGGTTCTCACACCAATGCACAAAGGGATCGTTGGAGCTGGAAATCTCAACAGAGCTCTGCAGGAGGCGCTGAATCCGGGACACGAAGGAGTGATGCGTGGTGAGCGAACCTATCGGCTCAACGACAAGGTGATGCAGATCCGGAACAACTACGACAAGAATGTCTACAACGGCGATATAGGCAGAATCATAGATATTGAGCCTGTGAGGCGGGAAATTGTCGTCAACTTCGACGGCAGGGGAGTATCCTATGATTTTTCGAATTTGGACGAAATTGTCATGGCCTATGCTATTTCGGTTCACAAATCCCAGGGCTCAGAATATCCGGCCGTAGTGATACCCGTTCTTACCCAGCATTATATCCTGCTGCAGCGCAACTTGATTTACACGGCCGTAACCAGAGGTCGGAATTTGGTGGTTATGGTCGGCACCCGGAAAGCGTTGGCCATAGGAATAAATAACGACAAAACAAAAAAACGCTATACTTATTTAAGACACAGATTGAGTTGATTTTTTTTGCAACAACACCTTATTTCTCGACATTATTCACGAGGAATTCGGGCTAACTCTTGCTGGAGGTAATAGTTTGGAAGGAGGTAATCTGCTGTTTAACTTTACGGCTTTTACATTTCGGGCATTGGAATCTTTTTTTCTCGTATTCAGCAATTTTCATGATCAGGGTAAAAGGCTTTTTACATTTTTCACAAATGAATTCATATGTGGGCATAGTACAATCTCCTTTTACTTATGAAATTTTTTAATCCTCAAAGATAAATGTCTGAAATGATCGTTAG
>DAOVAE010000145.1 GCA_030671225.1 Desulfobacteraceae bacterium | reverse complement strand
GAAGTCGTTATTGTTTTGATTGCATACGGCATAGTGGTCCTGGTGATGCGAAACGTCATCCAGCCGAAGCTCTTTGACAGCGCTGTCCGACAGGCGGAACTCACCGCCCAGAACCAGAAAACCAAGATTAAAAAGTACGGTTCTATCGGGCTTTTCCTGTTTGTCATGTTCCCCTTTTTCATGACAGGACCGGTGATCGGGGCCATCATCGGGTACTTGCTGAACTACAGGGCGGTCAATAATTTTCTGATCGTGTTCAGCGGAACCCTTGCCTCCATTATCATCTACGCCCTTATCGGCAACAATATCATCAACTTTATCAACCAGTACATTCATATTGACGTACTGAGAAAATGGGGCGGGATCATCATCGCTGTGCTGATAGTGTTCTTTTTGATCTACCACTTAAAAACCGTAGCAGCCTTTCTTTATTATGGTGACGATGACGAAGAATGATGTTCACAGGCCCCGTCATCCGCAGCGGCGGGTGAGCAACTGACGCAGATGATTTTACAATAATTAAACACACTCGTAAAAAGTTTGCTTTTCTGACTTTTTGCGAGGTTATCAAATTTAGGATTTCCTTGACTTTACGACCGGTTTTAATGATATCTGTAATTTTACCAGAATTGGGGTTACATCTACATATCTGAATTTTAACGATTTTGCATATATTCCAAATGTATCACAGATAGGATACTTAGAAATTTACAATGTAACCCACCTAATTTTGATCAAACCTTTTTGTTATGATTTTTCGCAACGAGCATGAAAGATCTTATTTGCCTAAAGCTTTTATTGCTTTAGCAATATGCGGTTCAATTTTTTTTTCTGGTTATCTGATGCTCTTTGAAGAATCTGAAATGAATCCTTTATTTAAGCCGTACAATATCAATGGCAATTTTGTACGAAACGTACTTATAATATCCTGCATGATCATCTATTTCTTGAGGTTATTAATCACACTGCTTTTTTTCTTTCAGCGCAAAATGTATTGGCTTGAAGCAATTATTATTGCGAACATAATGCCGTGGATATTTCCTTATATTGCTTATACAAGCGGCCAATACAGCAAACCTGTAGGATTAATCGAAGTTATCGGAATATTGTTATTCTGTACAGGATCATATCTAAATTCGGCTTCTGAATATTTTCGTTATTCCTGGAAACAGGAGGAAGAGAACGCTGGGTGCATATATACAGGCGGGTTATTCAAATACGCTATAAATATCAATTATTTTGGTGATATTGTGCTTTTTATAGGCTTGGCAGCTATCGCACATCAAGTTGAACTTTTAATAATACCTGCCTCAATGGGATTAATTTTTATTCTAATTCTTATCCCTTTAAAAGAAAACTATCTCAAACAAAAATATGGAGAAGAATTTGTCAAATATGCTGCCCAGACAAAAAAACTAATTCCTTTGATCTATTAATGTATCTGGAATCGATCGATATTTGATTTGGAGGAGAAACAATGAAATTACTTCGAAATAAGAAGTACATCGCTCTTTACATCCTTCCCGTTTTTATAATTATTGTAATTTTCTATCCAAACGCTACCGCATCGGTAAACAGCTACCCTACAGAAGGATGGCAAATCACTACTCCTGAACAGCAAGGCATGCGCTCTCAAATGCTTGCCGATATGATGGCAGTCATAAAGGAAAACCGTTACGCCATTAACAGCGTGCTGGTGGTTCGCAATGGCCATATGGTTCTGGATGCCTACTTTCATCCGTTTACAAAAGACCTGAGACACCAGATCCATTCCTGCACAAAAAGTATCATGTCGGCCCTGATCGGTATCGCCATCGAAAAGGGATATATCAAAAGTGTCAATCAGCCGATCCTGGATTTTTTTCCGGATAAAGCCATTGCCAATATGGATGATCGCAAAAAATCCATGACCCTTGAAGACCTGTTGATGATGGCCTCGGGGTTAGATTGCCGGGATTCCTATCTTTACGTCTGGAAAGGATTGTTTGAAATGAAAAACAGCGAAAACTGGGCGCAATATGTGCTTGATCTTCCCATGGCCGATCCTCCTGGAAAAAGTTTCGAGTACTGCAATGGCGTGTCCTATCTTTTGTCGGTCATTATTCAAAAAACAACCAAGATGAAAACACTGGACTTTGTCAGGGAAAATTTATTTGACCCCCTGGGTATTTCAGAAATTTTTTGGGAAACAAGTCCCCAGGGTATTGATATCGGCTGGGGCGAGATGTGGCTTAAGCCCGAGGACATGGCCAAAATCGGCCTGCTTTATCTTAATGGAGGTCGGTGGGGAAAAAAGCAAATTGTACCGGCGTCATGGGTTGAGGCCTCCACCCGCGGCCATATCGAGGCAACCCTGTTTGACCGGTATGGATACCAGTGGTGGGTGGACGCTGAAAATTTTTATATGGCCGTCGGCTATCGGGGCCAGTTTATTTTCGTTGTGCCGGACAAGCACCTCGTTGTGGTCTTTACCGGCGATTTACCACCTGGCACCTTCTTCATCCCGCGGGAACTGATGATTAAATACATCATTCCCGCTGCCGCGTCATCGGCACCCTTACCGGTGAACCCTGAAGAAACAGCCCGCCTGGATAATCTGGTTAAAAGTGCGGCCACGGCATCGGCAGATGGCTCTGTCTGGTTAACCCGGGAAGATGGTATGGCCAAAGATGGCATATTCAGGCGAGCAAAATTTCCAAAATTCATGTTCACCTATCCTCCGGGCAGCAAAAAAGAGTCTGCGGTTGCACCCGGACAGGTCATGCGAATGAAAACTCCGGACAATGTTTCTTTTGAAGCCTCTGTCATTGATATTCCGGGTAACCTCGGCCTGGAAGACTTCGGACCAAAATTCTATGCGGCAGCTCTTCAACGTTGGGGTTCCGATGTCGAAGTAATGGCCAACAAAGAAATAACCTTGAAATGCGGCACCAAAGCCTATCGCACGGTCATCAAGTGGGTCTGGAACAACCCATTCCAGCTGACGTCAGTGGTCGTATCTTCTTACAAGGACAACAAATGTGTTTATCTGGCCGTTCACCCCATGCTGGACCTTGAACGTTTTTCGTCAATTGTGGAGAGCCTGACATTTGAATAGCAGTTCTCCAACGTATCTGCAAAATATTCGACAATAAAAAAGTACTGATACTGTAAACTATCTGGATTTTGGGAGACGTTTAAAAAGCCATGATATCATTGTCAATCGAAGTCTTGACTTACTTTTCAATTCTGTCGACTCAAGTATAGGTTAGGGCACTTAAGAACCTATGAACTCACCGACTTAAGAACTATTGAATCAATTCCTGAATCCCTAAATTCCTAAATCCCTGAATCTCTTAATTCCTAAATCCCTGAAT
>DAOVAE010000067.1 GCA_030671225.1 Desulfobacteraceae bacterium | reverse complement strand
ATCATGCTTTTTGAGATCTGAGGCACCTTGCCAGTATCTTGTCGTGTTTCTAAGACGGTTTAGTTACAGGTGTCCAATTGTGAACGAAGTCACCGTACGCGGCTTTTTATAATACTATTTCCCTACAATGATCCAATAACGGCGCAAAGATCTCCTCTGCAATTTTCTCAAAATCATCATCAAGAGGGTCGGTTTTGCCGAAGCAAAGCTTAAAATATAAATCTTCGGACTCTCCCCTTGCAAAGTCGCTCCCGGTCCATTTGTTTTTTCCAGAGTTTAAGGCAACCTGCTTACTCTGATTTTTGAGTATGATCTTACGGGCATATTCAAAGGACGATTCGGGAAAAAAGTGCAACGGCTCCGACATTCCATCCCAGTAAAGTTGGATAAGAGGTTTTAGAATATCTCTGTATTTTGAAACAGGCATAAATTCCCAGGCGGCATTTTTTAATATCAGAAAACTTTTGATACGGTTTTTATCTTCAATCATATCATGAAGTAACAGATGATATATCCATGTATTTAAAAGATATTTCGATTTTGTTCTTGCATATTGAATCTGAATGAGCCCATGCTCATAAAGATCAGTAAGCCTGCCACAAAGGTTAAAACCCGCAATATCAAGCTCAACCTCAAGGGGCTCTATATGTTTACTTTTTAGCTTATTTTCGATTTTCCTGACAAAAGCTTCCGCATCAAGGCTCATTTCACTGTATACAAATTCTCCTACATTCCCATGCGGAAGCTGTCCCGAGGCCTTTTTTATGGATAGAAATTCTTTCAGGTCCGATCCTGACAGTCTGTTTGTCACCAATTCCTGATCCAGTAAATATTTTTCCAGATGTCCCAGACTGAAATCTTCCTTTTCATCTGTTACCGCTGCTGATTCATACAGGTATATTCCCAGACGCTTTTCAAGAAGAAACCTGGCGGGATTGTTAAAAAACGAGCATAAATCTTTAATATCAATATGTTTCCATTCCAGGGGAGGGTCATCCAGCTTATCTGAGATCAGAGAGGGGATGTCTTTGCGGTCATACTTGCTGAAACTCGCAGCAAAATTTTCCTGGGAATAACTGAACAACTTGCTGTGGGTATTAAAATATTCTGAGGAAAAGGCCTGAAGTCTATGAAAGGTTACTATCTCATCTTCTGAAAGACCGAATCCTTCTTTTATATAATCTATAAGTTCGCTCACAAGAACAGACGGGGGAATCCGGGTATTGTCCCGGATGCTCTGTCCCACATAGCTGATATATAATTTATTTCTGGCTGAAATAAGGGCTTCCAGGAAAAGATATTTGTCGTCATTTCGCCTGGACCGGTCGCCGATCCTAGGGCTTTTTGCCATCAGATCAAAGCCTAATATTTTTGATTCGCGCGGAAAAGCATCCATGTTCATGCCCACAAGGCACACGACTTTAAACGGTATACTTCTCATGGGAAGCATTGCGCAAAAGGTTACACCACTTGAAATAAAACCGTGTCCAAAATTTACATGTTCAAGAAGATTCTCCAAACAGGATTTAACCACTTCAATTTCCATAAGCCCATCAAATCCGGACAATTTTTCCGTCTTAGAAATCTCATCCATAATACTCCGCAGAACTTGTATTTCCTGTTCTGAATCTTCATCCGGAACAAAAAACTGCTCGAGAATTTCAACAAGTTTTAAATGCCAGCCACTTAATGTTCTGGGCATATCCAGTGAGTCGATGCAGGAAAAAACCCGGCCTAAAAATTTCAGGAATTTCCCCAGTATCTTTACTTCACATCCTTCGATGTGATCATAAGGAAGTATTCCGGAAAACATTTTTCGATCCAGGCCGGGCATTGCATAACCCAATAGAAGCCTCTCGATCCCGGCTTCCCATGTATTTTCAGAAAAACCAGGAAGCCCTAACTTGCGGCGAAAATCAGCATCGATTCCCCATCGGATATTTGTTTCTTTTATCCAGCGTTCTGCAATTTCAATATCCGATTCAGTCAGACCGAATTTTTCTTTTATACTTGCTGATTCCAGCAGAGCCATAACACGGGTGACGCCGAGCCTGCTGCTTTTAAGATCGAGTATCGACATAAAGTCTTCGATGATATGGCTCTCTTTTCTTATGTTCCGGTCCGCAATAGTGAAAGGAATCCGCAGTGCTTTATCTGATTGTGCGTCAAACACGGCCTGGACAAAGGGTGCATACGATTCGATGTCAGGAGTCATAACAACGATATCCTTAGGCAGAAGGTCAGGGTCTTCTTCAAACATGGCAAGTATGTTGTCATGCAGAATCTCGATCTCCCGCATGGGGCTGTGGCAGGAATGAATCTGGATAGAGGAGTCAAAAGAAAGTGATGGGTGATGGGTGAATTTCCTTTCCTTTAAATTTAAAATATCCGACTGGACCTTTGCAAGAATAGTATGCCCGTATTTATCATCGAACAGTTCGTATATCCGGCAGTCGAGACCGCTTATCATTGAAAAGAAATTTCTCCCCAACGCCCCCATGGAAGCCAGAAGCCTGTTCCCTTCTTCCAGGTAGAGTCCCTCTGTAAAACCATTTGATGTTATATATTTTCTCTGTATTTCTTTTATTTGTCTGGCGGAAACAATCTCCGCCCAGTACTCTTTGCAGAGGTTCATCAAAAAAAGGTTCACCTGACAGAGCTTTGAAATTTCAACAAATGTCTCAAGATGAAAAGGTGGTAAATACGATATTCCGAATATGGATATTCGAGCAGGAAAATTTTCTATTTCATGGGGCAGTTTTTTGATCTTCTCAAGAAGGGTTTTCCGAATCCGGGCTCGGTGTAATCTTTCTTTGCCCAATGAAAGTTCTCGCCATAGTTGTGCCTGCCAGTGATCTTCCTCTCCTCTTTCCCATCTGAAAATCATTTCAGGCCTAAAAACAAGGTACTGGTCAAACAGATCTGCTATTTTTTGCGAAATCTGAAACAGCTTCATCCCTTTTATATCATCGACCAGATATCTTTTCAGGCTTTTAAAACCGGGTAAATGAATAGATGCCGGCAGGATCTTCATGATCCTGAATGTCATTGCAACAGGATCAAAAGGTGATTCGTCCGGAAGATCAGGTATTAATTTTTTAAAAGTTTTCTGTAAAAATAGGTTGGGAAAAAGAAAAGAACAGTTAGCGCAAATGTTGTTGTGCCTGGCGAGTTCCATGAAAACCCAGCGCTCCATTCCCCTGCTCTGTACAACTATAATCTCAGGAGAAACAGGAGAAGGGAGTGGCTCTCTAACAATCCGCGCCAGTTGTTCAGCAAGAATCTCTATGTAGTTGCTTGTATATATTGTAAGACCGTGCATGGGTGGCCTACCTCTATTGTGCTCATACTATAAGGATTATAAGGGGGGCAAGCTTTTTTAAGGGAAGGACTATAGGTTCCTTGATTTAATAAATTTTCTTGACTTTATTGTTGTTTTTTAATTACTTGTATAAATCTGTTCGGGTGCTTGTATGAGACTAATAGGGAGCCCCGTGAAATTCGGGGACGGGCCCGCCAAGGGACATCCCCGGATCGATTTAATTTCGGTCCGGTTTTTTTTTGGATAAAGGAATTATGAAATATCAATCCAGGGTGATCGTCTTAATAATGACGGCATTACTTTTGATTGCCATCGGGGTACCATCTGATGCAAGGACAGTAACGGATCAACTGGGACGACAGGTCACGGTTCCGGATAAACCTCAACGTGTTGTATCCCTTGCACCGAATATCACTGAAATCATTTTTGCCATCGGGCAGGAACATCGTTTAAAAGGCGTGACTATGTACAGTGATTATCCCCCCAAAGCTGCAAAACTTCCCATGGTCGGCTCCTATGTGCATCTCGATCTGGAAAGAATTGTGGCTTTAAAACCGGATCTTTGTATTGCTATAAGTGACGGCAACCCTAAGGTGGTGGCCCAACGCCTGGAATCCTTGAAAATACCTGTCTATGCTGTCGACCCGAGGGATCTTGATACAATAATGGAGACCATAATTGAAATCGGAAAACTTCTGGATGCTGACAAACAGGCAAAACTTTTGGTGCAAAATATGCGTTTCCGGATTCAACGGGTAAAATCTCTGGTTGCAAAAGCTGCTCATCGTCCCAGGGTTTTTTCCCAAATCGGTATCTCGCCAATCGTATCCATTGGAACAAACACCTTTATGCATGAACTCATCATTCTTGCCGGCGGGATTAATCTGGCAGCAGGACCTGTAACCTATCCAAGGTTCAGCCTGGAACAGGTTTTGGCCTTATCGCCGGAAGTTATTATCATCACTTCCATGGCTCGGGCTGCTATATTTGAAAAGGTCAAATCAGAGTGGAACAAATGGCCGAATCTTCCTGCTGTTCGAGATAAGCGAATTTTTTTAGAAGATTCCAATCTTTTTGATCGCCCAACGCCTCGACTTGTGGACGGCCTTGAATTGCTTATAAGATTTATCCATCCCGAACTTTTTGAGGAAGTAGATTGAATACTCAAACACCTTCGCTCCTAAAACGCCTGTTATTTATTTCGTTGTCTCTTATGCTTGTGTTGCTTATAGCAATGTTTCTGGGGCTTTCCATGGGATCAACTCAGACCGGAATACATGCGTTTCTCCAAAATCTAACGGGAACCGGACCTTCTGATTCCATGCTGAATACAATCATCTGGCAGATTCGCTTCCCACGGATTCTGCTGGCAACCATGGTTGGTGCGGCCCTTTCCTTGGGAGGTCTTGTTTTCCAGGCCCTGCTTCGCAACCCTCTGGCTGAACCTTACATCCTGGGGATTTCAGGAGGGTCGGCAATCGGAGCCATCATCGGGATCTTGATGGGGTTCTCTCGATTCCCAGGTGTCAGCTTCTCGGCTTTTGCCGGGAGTATAGCTACACTTCTACTTATTCTTGTCATGTCCTCAGGACAAACGATTCTTAAAAAAGATGCACTCCTTCTTTCAGGCGTGATGGTAAACGCTTTCTGTGCTGCGATCATCATGTTCCTGATCTCACTGACACATGACTCCAGGCTTCATAATATTATTTTCTGGCTCATGGGTGATCTTTCAATGGTAGATATCGGCCATGTGGGAATACTTGCCGCAATTCTTTTCCCCTGTTTTATCCTCATTTTCTGGTTTTCCAATTCAATGAATTTGCTGCTGATGGGCAAAGAAATGGCACAGACGATGGGTGTTAATATAAGGGCGGTAACCGTTATCCTGCTTGTGACGACTTCATTTATGGTGAGCGCCACTGTTTCTTACTGTGGGCTTGTCGGTTTTATCGGGCTGGTCGTACCTCATCTTCTGAGACTTCTTTTTGGGCCGGACCACCGTGTACTGGTTCCGGCATGCGTTCTTGGCGGAGGCGCCTACCTAGTTTTTTGTGATGTCCTGGCAAGGGTTCTTCCGAAACAGGGCGAGATGCCTGCAGGGGTTATTACCGCAATGATCGGTGCACCGCTTTTTATCTATTTATTAAAAAGAACCAGGCGATGAATATGGCGATAGATGTAAAAAATCTGAATTATTATTATGGAGATTTTCCGGCTTTGAAAAATCTTACCTTTTCTGTCACAAAGGGTGATTTTTTTATCATTATAGGCCCTAACGGTTCCGGAAAAACCACATTAATGAAGATAATAGCCGGAATTCTGAAGCTACAAAAGGGCCGATTGGAAATCCTGGATTGTCCCATCGAAAGCTATGCTCGCAAGACTTTGGCGCAGACCATCGCATTTGTCCCGCAGCTGACCCAGTTAGATTTCCCTTTTAGCGTAAAGGAAGTGGTGCTCATGGGACGATCGCCCTATCTGGGTATGCTTGGACTGGAGCAGGAAAAGGATTTAACAATTGCAAAGCAGGCGCTCACATTCACAGATGTGGAACACCTGGCGCATCGCAAACTCGACCAGCTGAGCGGCGGGGAACAGCAGCGGGTCTTTATTGCAAAAGCTATCTGCCAGGAACCCGAAATTATGCTTCTGGACGAGCCTACGTCGTCTCTCGACCTCGCCCATCAAACCCGACTGATGGATTTAATGGAAAAGTTGAAAAATGAAAAGGGCATTACCGTTGTTATGGTTTCCCATGACGTTAATCTTGCGGCAATGTACGGAGATCGCTTGCTTTTACTCAATAAGGGACAGATCGTACATCTGGGCCGTCCGGAAGATGTTCTCACGTATCAAACGTTAGAACAAACATACGGTTGCACACTCCTGGTTGATAAGAGCCCCCTGGGCAAAATTCCACGTGTTACGCCGGTACCGCAAAAATATATGAGTGTGGATATAAAAGATAGATGAAAGGTAAAGGGGATAAGGTATGGAAAAAGATAAGCTCCGAGAAAAAATCTATTCAAAGATAGATGAGATTCCAACACTTCCGGTAGTTATTCCAAAACTTTTAAGTTTGATAGAAAGTGACAAGAGTAATGCTGCGGACATAGCCGATGCAATTTCACGCGATCCTGCACTGACGTCAAAAATTCTTAAAGTCGCCAATTCCGCTTACTACGGCTTTTCACAAAGGATATCAAGTCTGGAAAAGGCGGTATCCTTACTCGGATTTAACATGGTCCAATCTCTGGCTTTATCCATAGGAATCTTACGCAGCTTGCCGGCGGGTAAAATATCGAATCATTTTTCACAGCAAGGCTTATGGATACATAGTTTATCTGTAGCAACTGTAATGAGAGAATTGGGCAAAAGGTTTGGAAAACGAGAAGACACCGAGCATCTTTTTA
>DAOVAE010000074.1 GCA_030671225.1 Desulfobacteraceae bacterium | reverse complement strand
TGTTTATCGAAAAGTCATATAGAAAGATGGGCGTTTCAACAGAGCTCTTGCGGGCAGCCACTGAATATGCCAAATCGCAAGGCGCAGAATTGGTGGAAGGTTATCCGGTCGAACCAAAATCGGAGAAAGATATTCCTCCGGCATTTGCTTGGACTGGGATACCCAAAGCATTTATTCGAGCTGGATTTAAAGAAGTCGCTCGACGCTCACCCAGCAGGCCGATAATGCGTTTAGAGTTGAGTTAGTCCCTCACGCACGGTATTACCACATCCTTACTAAAACCGAGATCACCCGTGCACATATTATCGTGCATTGATGCACATTTTTATGTGCATTATTAGAATATATCTCTTCCTCAGACCTCCCATCTCAAATTAATTCTTAAATGATAAATATTTTATGCATTTTAAAATGATCGTCTGGGATGCCTTCCAAATCAAAGCATTATGCGCACATCAGGATTGAGAAAATCAATTCAAATTTTGTTTGTCGCAAAAGAAAAGTTCTTTTTGGCATAGGTGTTGCTGGAAGATATTGTGCAAAAATGAGGGATGACAATGTTAGAAAAATCTTCTACTTCAAATGCCATGAATTTAAATAGCCGAAAACTCAAATCCGAAGTTGAGTACAGGAAGAATCTCCAGAATATTTGCAACAAGATACATGCTGCAGCTAATCTAGACGAGATCCTGGTTGATCTGAAAAATGAGATAACACGACTTTTTGAGGCGGAAAGGCTGACCGTTTATGTGGTTGACGGCAGAAAGCGGGAGCTTGTGTCGAGATTCAAATCCGGAGACGAGATCGGAGAGATCCGTATTCCCATGTCGAACACCAGTATATCCGGATGTTCCGCTTTCAAGAAGAAGCTCATAAATATTGCAAATGTTTATGATGATAAAGAACTTGCCTCTATAGACCCTGATCTGAAATTCGATAATAGCTGGGATCAAAATGCAGGTTTTACCACTAAACAGGTTTTAGTGGTTCCTATCATATTTAAAAACTATATACTTGGAGCGATTCAGCTGATAAACCGCAAAGACAGAGATTCATTTTCCAGACTCGATGAGAAATCTGTTATAGAAATGGCCAAGATATTAGGGATTGCCCTGTACAACCAGAAGAGGATGGCAAAGGCAAGGCCCAACAAGTTTGATTATATTCTGGAAAACAATATTCTGACCAAAAAAGAACTCGACAGGGCGATCGCTGATTCCAGAAAGAGAAAGGAGACTGTTGAAGACGTTTTGATATCGGGTTATAAGATTTCAAGGCAGGATATCGGGAAATCTTTAAGTCAATTTTTTAAAGTCCCGTTTACGGAATATAATGCAAATACACCGGTCCCCGGTGAGCTTCTTACCGGCCTGAAAGTTCCTTTTATGCGAAACAACGTCTGGGTTCCATTGCGCGAAAAGGATGAAAAAATCGTTATCGCCATAGACAACCCTTACGATCTCCAGAAGGTTGGAGAAATCAAGTCTCTCTTTGCAGGTAAATCGCTTTGCTTCAATGTAGCGTTAAAAAGGGATATATTAGATTTTATTAAGCTCTTTACCCGGACAGAAAAAGAACGCGCCTCCATGGAAGAGATCCTTTTACAACTCCATTGTGAGGAGAAAGAGATAGAAGATGAGGAGTTCGTTCTGTATGAGGATGACAGCGCTGTTGTCCAGCTTGTCAACAAAATCATTATTGATGCCTATAATCGGGGTTCTTCGGATATCCATATAGAGCCGTATCCAGGAAAAGAGAAGACTCAGATCCGGATACGGGTGGATAGTATCTGTATTGTATTCGAGTCCATCCCTTCTGCTTTTAGAGATAAGATCGTGTCACGTATAAAGATCATGGCCGATCTTGATATTGTGGAGCGACGCAAGCCCCAGGACGGTAAGATCAAATTCAAAAAATACGGCGGCCCCGACATTGAACTCCGGGTAGCAACCGTTCCGACCCAAGGGGGTGTTGAAGATGTGGTCATGCGTATACTCTCTGCCGGTGAGACGCTTCCTTTGGATGATATAGGTTTTTCAACAAGAAACTACAACAACTTTGTCACCGCCATCACACAGCCCCATGGCCTTATCTTCGTATGCGGTCCAACCGGATCCGGCAAAACATCCACCCTTCATTCGGCTCTGGCGTATATCAATAACACCGAAACCAAGATCTGGACCGCTGAAGATCCTGTGGAAATTACCCAGAAAGGGTTAAGGCAGGTTCAGGTAAAACCCAAGATCGGATTCGACTTTGCTTCTGCCATGCGGGCATTCTTAAGGTCCGATCCGGATGTTATTATGGTTGGTGAAATGCGCGACAGGGAGACAACATCCATAGGCATTGAAGCATCACTAACAGGACACTTGGTTTTTTCCACACTTCATACCAACAGTGCGCCTGAAAGCATAACAAGGCTTCTTGACATGGGAATGGACCCGTTCAACTTTTCAGACGCCATACTGTGTATCCTTGCCCAGCGCCTGGTCCGCACCTTCTGTAAAAAATGCAGAGAATCTTTTCATCCGCCAAACACTGAATATGATGCTCTGGTTCGGGAATACGGTTCCTTTGAAGAGTTCGAAAACCATGTTAATATTCCTTACTCCCAGGATCTGATCCTAAACAGGCCAGTGGGCTGCGACAGTTGCTACAATAGTGGATATTCCGGACGGATGGCCTTGCATGAACTGTTGATGGGGACCGACCAGATGAAAAAACTGATCCAGAACAATTCTCCGATCAAGGCTTTAAGGGATCATGCCTTAAAAGACGGCATGACTACCCTGAAACAGGATGGGATTGAAAAGATTTTCGGCGGAAACTGTGATTTGCTGCAGGTCAGGAAGGTCTGTATCAGGTAATCGGCTTAAATCGCCGCCTCTGGCTGCCTCCATAAATTTCCTCAGCTGTTTTTCATAATATCTTCGGTTTTTTACTACCAAATCAAGGGCTCTGATTTCAGCCTCAACCGCCTCTTCAAACCGGCCGTTTGCATAGTAGCTCTCAGCCAGGGTGTCGAGAATATACGGGGATTTATCGAGTTTGGCAGCTTTTTCTGCAAGATATAAAGCTTTTTTAGGATCACGGAATTTTTGGACTTCACATGTGGCATGGAGCCATGCGAGGTTGTTTAAAATATGAGGGTTATCCGGCTCAAGCATTAACGATTGTTCATACGCTTTAATGGTTTTGGCGTAGTTTTTATCGCTGTAGTAAAGGTCACCCAGCGTGCTGTAAAGGTTCGGGTTGTCGGGGGTCCTGTCAATTTCTCTTTGTATTATTTTTTCGAAAAAATGCTTGTTTAATTTCTTGCCGGTTTCACCAAAATTCAAGTTATATCCGATACCGCCGATCAACAATATTCCCACCAGATAAACGGCAATGCTTTTTTTGATTTTGTTGTCATGGCGGGTTATCCAGATCTTATCCGTTTCACACTTTTTTAGATGTTCTATCCGATTTTTGATGCTGAAGTGGTGCCAGTTGGGCTTGTCGTACGGTTCCCCGCTTGTTGCTGCAATTTTTTCAAAGGTTGAGATAAGAGGTTTTGCATTATCGAAAAGTGCGTACACGTAAGTGTCTGCCTGGCGCTCGAAATTACGCATAAAATATCCGAAAATAAAGCGGAAGTAGATCAGAAAAAATATGATAATTACCAGGCTGAAGATCGATGAAGTTACTGCGGTCTGATCAAGGCCTGTATTGCTTATAAATCTGTATACGGGTTCTGTAAATATAATAAAATATATCAGCAGATCAAAGGTGGCAAACGAAATCAGCATGTATCCTACAAAAAAGACCAGATAAAAAAAAAGATGCTTTTTTTTAATGTGTCCGATTTCATGAGCAATGACCGCATCAATTTCCTCGGGTTCAAGGAAGCGCAAAAGGTCACTGGTAACTAAGATGTAGCGGAAATTTTTGACCAGTCCCATCACACCGGCTGTTATCATTCTGCCGCCGAATATTGGCCAGTAAAGAATGTCAGCATATTCCATCCCCGCTTTTCGGCACAGGTTTTCAATCCGTTTTCTATAGTAACCTGTTTCAAGAGGTTTGCATCTCCAGAATTTCTGGATAACCAGCGGTCCTGCAATTGCGATGGCGACAAGAAAAACAAGGAAATAGGCAATTTGACCTTGGGTGGTGGAGAGAAAATGTTTAGGCTGCTCAAACGGCAGGGCATTAATGATGTCGGCAACTCCGGAAAGAAGCAGCCAGGGTAAAAGAATGGGAACAGAAAAAGAAATTTGAGACAGAATGTATGACTCTCTGGAGATGTCGGAGGTGGAGAGCATCTTATAGGGGCCATAGGCACAGGCCCATACAATTGCCAGATAGAATATAAAAAGCCCGAGAAATAAAAGAGCCTGAAAAGTAGGAATCATAGACAAAAAGTGAATGTCTATCAAAAAGGATGAAAGGTTCAGGCCGTAAATATTAATGGAAAAGAGCACGATGGCCATTATTGATTGTCTGGTTAACGTTGAGCTGAATTTATGATCGAGTTGAGGAAAGCTTTCCCTTGAAAGTCGCTTTTCTATCCTGTGGAACTGTATCCAGGTGATCCATGCGAAAATAACAATCAGGCCGATAAAGAGAAAAAGGGTCTCTATTGCGGTAAAATTTGTATCTTCAGTAGGCTGGTAGGTACTGTATATGAGAAGCACAATGATGAAGTATATGAAATTGCCAAACATAGAATTTGTTACTCGTTGATTAATAACATTAAAACCGGTGATACCTTAGAAGGTTCTGCCGGCATAGTAATTAGTGCCTGAACAAAAAGTCATGTTCAGGCAAAATCCGAATATCGAAACTCGAAATCCGACGGCAAAGTAAAAAGCTCCAAATTCAAGACACGCAAATCCTGAGGAATCGCCTATCCGCCGGTCCCATGGGGAGCGCACTTATAGTACGCTGTAATGACGAAGGATGAAGCGCAACGCAGAAGTTGGACTTTTTACGAAGCCGTCAACTTTAGACACGCATTACTTGTAATACCTTTCTTTTTCACTGTAGATGCAGCCGCAGTACTGCTGGCGATATAATCCCAACCGTTTTGATTCTTCCACACCATTTTCCCACCCAACACGAAAATCATGGTAGTAAAATCGCACTCCCACAGCTTGGCCGACCGCCTCACCTATAGATTTTATCTCGTCGTGTTTCTGGAATTTACTGTACAAGAGGGTGGTAGTGAAATAGTCGAAATTGCCGCGTTTTGCCACCAGTGCCGTGGATCTAAGGCGTTCATGATAGCAGTATGAGCAGCGCATCGATTCCCTGAAAACCACATTCCGGATAAAACCCTCCAGGTCGTAATCTTCCTGGTAAATGACCCTAAGATCAATGGTTCCTGCGTAAGATTGTAACGTTTCCTGACGTTTCATACATTCCGTGTAAGGGTGAATATTATGTCTGTAGAAGAAGCCCATTATGTCAAAATCTTGCTTTTCAAGGATTATTACAGGGTATATGGCGCACGGCGCACAGCATATGTGAAGCAGGATTTTCATTCTCTTTTTCCGAAAATAGCCGTCCCGATACGTACAAGGGTTGCCCCTTCTTGGATTGCGACTTCAAAATCACCGGTCATACCCATAGAAAGTTCACTCAAAGTTACATTAAACAGTTCTTGTTGCTCGAGATGGTCTCTCAAACCACGAAGGGCTGAAAAATAGGGCCGAACCTTTTCAGGCTCGTTGAAATATGGCGGCATGGTCATAAGCCCCTTAACAGACAGATTCTCAAGAAGGCTTATATCCTTTAGCAGATTGTGCGCATCTTCGACATCTACACCTGATTTTGAGGCTTCCTCACTAATATTGACCTGTATGAGTATCTCCTGGATTTTATTAATTTTTTTTGCCTGTTTGTCTATTTCACGGGCCAGTTTGAGTTTGTCTACAGAGTGGATCAGGTCAAAGAGTCTCACAGCATACTTGGCCTTGTTGGACTGAAGATGTCCGATGAAATGCCACGATGCGGGGTATGTCGCCAGATCGTTGAACTTTGCCCGGGCTTCCTGCACATAGCTTTCTCCAAGGATGGTGACGCCGGCTTGGATGGCTTGTTTAACCCTGTCTGTCGGAATGGTTTTGCTCACCGCCACAAGACGGACGGTTTCAGGGTCACGGCCGCATGCACGGGCCGCGTTTTCAATACGCTCTTTTACGCTCTGCAATCGTTTTATCAAATCTTAAAACTTCCCATTTCTTGCTATGTGT
>DAOVAE010000078.1 GCA_030671225.1 Desulfobacteraceae bacterium | reverse complement strand
ATGAACGTAATGACGTATGTCGAAAGCCTGGCAAAGGAACTGAAAGATAAATTTTACAATTATCGCCGGATTGAAGTGGAAACCGACAATCGCGACATCGGGGGCGCCAGAGGATGGGAATGGATTAAAAAAGGAATACCGTTGCGGGTTGAAATCGGCCCTAGAGACATTGCTGATAATTCCGTATATGTTGGAAGAAGAGACAAAGAGCACAGAGATAAGACGTCGATAAAAAGAGACCATTTTATTGGAAAAATAACAGATATCCTGGATGAAATACAGCAAACCCTTTTTGAGCGTGCCCTGTCGTTTAGAACAGCACATACCATAACCATAGACGATAAAAAAGAATTCTACGAATTATTCACCCCGCAAAACCTCGAAGAGCCTGAAATTCACGGTGGTTTCGCATTGTCACACTGGTGCGGGGAAGATCATTGCGAATCGAAAATAAAAGAAGACCTAAGCGTTACTATTCGATGCATTCCCCTGGCCGGCCGAACCGAAAAAGGGGAGTGTATTTGCTGCAGCGGGCCGAGCAGCGGGCGTGTCGTATTTGCAAAGGCATATTAATTTATACGATGATCCGTATCAACGATATAATTGACAAGATTACCGAATATCACCCGGATGCTGATCTGGATATCATAGATCGCGCTTATATTTACTCGGCCAGGGTTCATGATGGTCAGGTTCGTCTATCCGGAGAACCATATCTTTCTCATCCCCTGGAAGTAGCCGGCATTCTGGCTGACATGAAACTAGATGTTGTCAGCGTTGCATCCGGTCTGTTGCACGATGTGATCGAAGATACACATGCGACGCCGGAAGAAATAAGCGCTATGTTCGGCGAAAAAATAACGCATATCGTTTCGGGTGTAACCAAGTTGAGCGTTCTCCCATTTAGCAGTGGTTCTCAAGCACGTCAGGCCGAGAGTATCAGAAAAATGATCCTTGCCATGGCGGATGATATCCGGGTTATTTTGATCAAGCTTGCGGACCGGCTTCACAACATGAAGACACTAGAGTTTCACTCAGAGAAAAAAAGGGTAAAAATAGCGCAGGAGACCCTTGACATTTATGCTCCTATTGCCGGTCGTCTCGGTATTTACTGGATAAAAAAGGAGCTTGAAGATATCTCGTTTATGTATCTTCAACCCGAGGAATATTCTAAAATAGAAAGTCTCGTCAATAAAGACAGAGAAGAGGGCGAAAAATATATAGAAACCGTCAAAAGTTTCATAAAGAAAAAGATGGATGAACACAATCTGAAATGCGAAGTTTTAGGGAGGTATAAGTATTACTACAGCATCTATAAAAAAATGATCTCCCAGAACCTTGCATTTGAGGAAGTATACGATATTATCGCTTTTAGGATAATCCTCGATACAATACAACAGTGCTATGAAGCTCTCGGTTTGACACATTCCCTCTGGAAACCGGTTGCTAAAAAATTCAAGGATTATATCGGTGTCCCCAAACCCAATATGTATCAGTCCCTTCACACAACAGTTATAGGTCCTTTTGGTGAACGTATAGAAATACAGATTCGGAGCCGGGAAATGGATAAGGTTGCCAAATCCGGCATCGCCGCCCACTGGAGCTACAAGGAAGGTAAGCGTTTTGATGAGAAAATGACTAAAGCTTTTTCCTGGATTCAGGATCTGGTCGAAAATCAGGAAGATTTCAGAGACCCGGAGGAATTTCTAGAAAATGTACGCATCGATCTATTTCCTGATGAAGTTTACATTTTTACTCCCCGCGGAGAGATAAAATCGATCCCCAGAGGTGCCACACCGGTCGATTTTGCCTATTTAATTCACACAGAAGTGGGGAATCAGTGTACAGGAGCCAAAGTAAACGGTCGTATTGTTCCGCTGCAATATAAGTTGAAAACCGGAGATACGGTTGAAATTATTACATCAAAGAGAAGTCATCCAAGCAAGGATTGGCTTAATTTTGTAAAGACAGTCAAGGCACGTTCCAGGATAAGGCAATGGATCAAAATTCAGGAAAAAGCACGGAGCATCTCCCTTGGTCGTGAAATGTGTGAAAAGGCCTTTCGTAAGCACCGCCTCAATTTTAATACTCTTTTAAAATCAGAAGAGATGGACAAGGTTGTAGAACATTTCGGCTTTAAGAAAATCGATGATATGATTGCAAGCATAGGTTACGGTAAAATTACACCTTTGCAGATCATAAGAAAGATTGCTCCCAAACCAGAGCCAAGAGACAAGCACGAATCTATCTTAGACAAGATCATTGGCCGTGTACGAAAGAAGAAGCCGAAGGCAGGTGTAATTGTAAAGGGTGTTGACGACATCCTGATAAAGTTCGGCAAGTGCTGCCAACCGGTTCCGGGAGATCCTATCACAGGTTATATCACACGTGGTTACGGTGTTACAGTCCACAGAACCCGTTGTGTCAATGCCTTGAAAATGAGTCCCGAAAGGCAAATTGACGTGGAGTGGAACGTGGATATTAAAGAGACATACCCTGTGAAGATCCGAGTTCGTTCCTACGATAGAGTTGGAATGCTGGCTGATATTGCTGCCAATATCAGCAAAAATGGTGCGAATATAGTCAGTGCAAATACGGACACCCGGGGAGATAAAATCGTCGACAGTTTTTTTACCATAGCCGTTGAAAATACCGAACACTTAAACAGGATTCTCTCGGCTATCAGAAAGGTGAGCCATATTCAGGAAGTAAATAGAATAGATGGTTAACCTTTGTTAGGCAGCCTTTATAATATGACCTGACTTTATACAGTTTGTGCAGACTACCATTCTTTTAATCCTGCCCTTATGCAATGCCCGCACCCTCTGAAGGTTTGGATTAAAACGGCGTTTTGTTACATTATGGGCGTGGCTCACATTATTGCCAAAAAGCGGTTTTTTTCCGCATATTTCACACATTTTGGCCATTATTATTTCTCCTCATATCTGTCAAAATCTGCCTTAATACACCATAACAATCAGCGTGTAAAGTTTTTTGTGACTTTTATTGCGAGGCCTCTTTTTCCTGTTGTTCTTTTAACAATGCCTCGCAAAGGGCAATATACTGCAAAGCCGTTTGGTGAACTCCTACATCAGGATAGTTGGAAAGTACAGACTTGAAACGATTTAAGGCTGCTTTATAATGCTTGCTCTTTAAATAAAAAATTCCAACATAGAATTCATGCGCGGCAAGGCTTTTCAGACATTTTTTTATATGTTCTTGGGCTTTGATTGCATATGAATCCACCGGGAACTGTTTCTTGAGACGATTGAAAGTATCGAGTGCTTTTTTAGCCGATGTCTGATCCCTGTCCACAGTATCTATCTGTTCAAAATAACAGAGCCCGCTCTGATAGATGGTATACG
This sequence comes from Desulfobacteraceae bacterium, assembly GCA_030671225.1. Taxonomy (GTDB): domain Bacteria; phylum Desulfobacterota; class Desulfobacteria; order Desulfobacterales; family UBA11574; genus DAOVAE01. The sequence continues at coordinate 2,805 of DAOVAE010000078.1, read as the reverse complement.
GTACGGCTTCATTTCGTGGATGAAGGTTTTCAAACTCTTCATATGCTGCGACAGCCTCTTCATACTCTTTTATATTGTAATAGGCATCGGCGATTTTCAGTTCCGCAAGAATCACAAATTTACTGAAAGGATACCAGTCTTTGAGTTTCTCAAACGATTCTATCGCTTTTCTATATTTCCCTCTGTTGAATTGATCCATCCCATCACTTGCCAGTTCCTGTGCTGTTTTTTCTTCTTTGGTATCGAACCATGCACAGCCCGAAACTACAAGCAATGAAATGAGGCCGAAGACTAAAATACGTTTCATTTTTTTATGTTCTCGATATAATTTTCTGCTGTAATAGCTGCAATAGCGCCGTCGCCAATTGCGGTTGCAATCTGGCGTAAAGGTGTATTTCTGACATCACCTACCGCAAACACACCAGGAACCGATGTCTCCATATTTAAATCCGCAATAACAAAACCGTATTCATCTAGCTTTACGGTGTCCGCTATGAAATGGGTGTTGGGAACTATACCTACCCACATAAAGCATCCATCTACGGGGAGTTCTTTTTTATCACCTGTTTTGATATTTTGTACGGAAATTTTTTCAACATGAGTCAAGCCGTTAATCCCGGTTAATACAGAATCCCACAAAAATTCTATTTTGTTATTGGCTAATGCACGTTCCTGAAGAATCGCATCTGCCCGGAGCTTGTCTCTTCGATGAATGAGGTAGACTTTTTTTGCAAATTTTGTCAGAAACAGACTCTCCTGAACAGCAGTATTTCCGCCACCGACAGTCGCAACCACACTATCTTTGAAAAACGGGCCATCACAGGTAGCACAAAAAGAAACACCTTTGCCGTAAAAATTTTCTTCTCCGGGAACTCCCAGCTTTTTGGGAGAAGCACCGGTAGCTATAATGACAGTGTGGGTTGAAATGGTTCTATCGCTTAAAGTGATCTTTTTGACCGGTTCAAATAAATCCATTGAAACAACTTCATTGCTTTCGATATTCAGATCAAACCGTTTTACCTGCTCGGTTATCTTTTGAACCAGATCGGGACCGCTGACTCCTTCCGGGAAGCCGGGATAGTTTTCGATCCAGCCGGATATAACAACCTGTCCGCCGGGTACAAGCTTTTCAATCAGGATAACATTTAACTTGGCACGCGCAGCATAAAGACCGGCGGTAAGTCCGGCAGGACCACCGCCGATGATTACAAGCTCGTAATCAGCTTCTTTCATTACATGGTTTCCTTTTAAACCTTGGTTATCATTTCCTCAAGTTGTGATTTGGGAACTATACCGACAATCTTATCGAGGACTTTTCCTTGGTTGAAAAAAATAAGGGTGGGGATAGATTTTATACCGAATTTACTGGGTGTGGCCGGATTTTCATCAACATTACATTTCGCAAATTTGACTTTATCACCAAAAGCAGCAGCGAGTTCTTCAACCATCGGTGCTATTGCCCTACATGGCCCGCACCACGGGGCCCAGAAATCGACCAATACCGGTTTTTCAGACTGCAACACCTCGGCATCAAAGCTGCTGTCACCTATTTCCAAAATATCTTTTGCCATAACAGTATTTCCTTTCTCTAATTTTCCTTAATGAAATTTAAAAACAGATTGAAATATAGTGCTATGACTATGCATTGTCAACCTTCGAAAATTTATAAAGCACCATTTTGGTTTCTTTTTATTCACGCATAGGGGATGGAGGCAAATTAAATAGTTACAAGGGCCTCTCAAATTTCGGCCAATTCTTTATTCCTTGATATTTCGAGTTATTATTCATCTGCTTAAAATACAATAAGTTACAGTTTGTCTTCCATCATTCCAATTGTTAGCGAAGCCAAATCAGTTAATGTTTTAGCAAATATAGGAAATGTACAGATAGGTATCAATGTAGAATCCTCTCTCATGCATAGTTTATAAGAATTACAACTGGTTGACACATCAAGCCGGTTCTGCTACCTGACCCCTATTGTTTTCTATATGAGGAGGTAATTCCATGACACAGTATCGCTCCCGCAGCAAACCGTCCATCGCCAAAATCAATGGCATTGAAATCGCCTATGAAACCTTCGGAGATCCCAGCGCATCCCCCTTACTGCTGATCATGGGCCTCGGTAATCAAATGGTTTTCTGGGATGAAGAGTTTTGTTCACGACTCGCCGCCCGTTATTACCGGGTCATTCGGTTTGATAACCGTGACTGCGGTTTATCGACCTGGTTGGACAATGCAGGTGTTCCTGATATACCCGCTATGAAAAAGCTGATGGCACAAAGGGAAAGGGCACGGGCTCCTTATTCGCTGCGAGATATGTCTGACGATGCTGCAGGACTGTTGGATGTCCTAAAAATTGAATCGGCTCATATTGTAGGCCGCTCCATAGGTGCCATGATCGGTCAGATGATGGCCATCCACCACCCTAAGCGGGTGAAGACGCTGACATCCATGATGTCCTCGACCAGCGACCCCGGGCTTCCCCCTCCGAAACCGGAAGTACTGTCCATTCTGCTTGAACCCGAACCCACGGATCTAAAAGGCTTTGTTGATCATTCTGTCCGAATCTGTCGGATACTAACCGGTTCTGAGTTCCAGATAGATGAGGACTGTGTTCGGGAGTGGGCCCATGAGTCTTACTCCCGCGGTCTTAATCCCGACGGAGTTGCGCGCCAGTTCGCCGCAGTGCTCGCCACCGGCAGCAGGAAGGAAGCTCTCAAATCCGTCACCACACCGACTCTAGTCATCCACGGAGATACCGACCCGCTTGTACCTGTCGAATGTGGAATTGATACCGCCAATGCG
>DAOVAE010000153.1 GCA_030671225.1 Desulfobacteraceae bacterium | reverse complement strand
TCATCAAATAAGGAGTATAGATTTGGAGCGAGTACCAATTACAAGAGAGGGTTATGAGGCTCTTAAAAAAAAATTGGAACATCTTAAAAAGGTTGAACGGCCAAAGAATATAATGGCAATAGAAGAGGCACGCAGCCATGGGGATTTAACCGAAAACGCCGAGTTTGAAGCTGCCAAAGATCGACAGGCGTTTATTGAGGGCAAGATAAGCGAGTTGGGATATAAACTGTCCAGGGCGGATATAATTGATCCCCAAATACTTTCCAAAGATCGAGCTGTATTTGCCAGTTCTGTTGTGCTTGAAAACATGGATACAGGTGAAAGCGTAAAATATCAGCTAGTGGGACCGGATGAAGCGAATGTCGAAAAAGGGCGCATCTCTGTCTCTTCGCCACTCGGGAAAGCGATTGTTGGGAAAAAACCTGGGGATGAGATAATCCTCCAGGCTCCTGGCGGGAAAAGATCTTATGATCTGATAGAAATATTGTGAAATGATAAATGATAAATATTAACGGAGGTTTTCGTGGCACGTATTACAATAGAAGATTGCCTGAAGCGGGTACCAAATCGTTTTTTACTTGTTAACATGGTGGCTAAACGTGTAAGGCAGATCCGTGAGGGATCAGAATACCTGGTAAGTTCACCGAAGAATGAGGATATTGTTGTTTCCATGAGAGAAATCGCTGCCGGAAAGATTACTATCAAAGAAGATGTGGAGGAAAATCAGTAAGGGGATATTCATATTTTTTGTCGAAATACAGCTATACATACAAGGTGCTTAACAGGAATGTGGGCAGAGCTTTGCACCGGTATGACATGATATCTGACGGAGATCGAATTTTAGTCGGTCTTTCAGGCGGCAAGGACAGTTTGACATTGATGTGGATATTGAGTGAGCGTCTATCCCGTATTCCCATAGATTATGAGCTGTTTGCAGTCTATATTGATCCCGGGTTTGAGGATGGGTTTGGTGAATCTTTGTCAGAATATTGTAGAAAAACAGGTTTTAAACTAAAGGTTGAATATACCGATTATGGAATTTTTTCACACAGTTCCCAGAATCGGGAAAATCCCTGTTTTTTATGTTCCAGGCTGCGAAGAAAACGCCTTTTTGAGATTGCTGATGAGATAGGATGCAACAAGCTTGCCCTCGGACATAATAAAGATGATATCATCGAGACCCTGTTTTTGAATATATGCTATGCCGGAGAGATAAGTACTATGGTCCCTTCCCAGTCTTTTTTCAAGGAAAGGTTCACATTGATAAGACCCCTGGCATTTGTTGACGACGATGTTATTAGGCGTTTTGCTCAAGAAAAAGGTTGTCCGGCTTTTGTTAATCCATGCCCTACTGCAAAAGTCTCTAAACGCCAGGAAATAAAGACGTTTTTAAAGCAGCTTTACAGCGGAAACAAGAAAGTCAAAGGAAACATTTTCAGGGCTATGAGCCATGTAAAGACGGAATATTTGTTAAGATGAAAGATATTCAAAATCAGCATGATTATCGTAACATACCTATCGACAAAGTCGGCATAAAGAATCTTCAGTATCCCATAACGGTGCTTGACCGCAGGAACAGCTTGCAGCATACGGTGGCCACCATAAACATGTATGTCGATTTACCCCATAATTATAAGGGAACCCACATGAGCCGTTTTGTAGAAATGCTCCATTTGTTTCGCCCTGAGGTTTCTTTAAAGAAGATATCAGTTATACTCGAGCAGATGAAAAAATGTTTAAATGCAGCTTCGGCCAACATTGAAGTGACGTTTCCTTATTTTATTGAAAAAAAATCTCCGGTCAGCAATTCGCCGGGCCTCATGGACTATACTTGTAGTTTTTTAGGGTCGAGCGATCCTAAAGGTAAAATCGATCTTGTGTCAGTAGTCGTTGTTCCGATTTCTTCTGTCTGCCCTTGCTCAAAGGAAATCAGTAATGCAGGCGCCCATAATCAGCGCGGACAAGTCCGGCTCGGTACACGGTTTGATAAATTTATCTGGATCGAAGACATGATCGAACTGGTGGAGAGTGCCGCTTCATGTGATGTATTTTCTGTCCTCAAACGTGTTGACGAAAAACATGTGACTGAAAAGGCGTTTTCAAACCCTAAGTTTGTTGAGGATATCGTGCGGGATATTGCCGATGAGCTGAAAAAGGACAAAAATATCACATGGTTTTCCGTGAGTGCCGAAAATTTTGAATCAATCCATAACCACAGTGCTTATGCCTCTATTACAAACGGAAAACATCCATCTCTTTAATTAATCCCAAAAATCTGCAAGCGGCAATATTTTCAACAAGCTAAAGTGTTACATTGTTGCAAATTTATATCTTCACTCCAGATTACGCAAAAGCATATCCATAATAGGTTTAGACAACTTTCCCGGAGTATTTAAAAGCACGACAAAGCAATATAACTCTCCTTTTGCATTTTCAATATAGCCGGCCATAGTGTTGATGCCGTTAAGAGTCCCGGTCTTGTATAACGCTTTGCCCCTCCGGCGCATAAGAGAATAGTACGGTTCAAATACTTTGAGGATCTTGTAAAGGCTTTTTGCCGAAATCAGGTTTCTTCGTGATATTCCTGAACCTTCCACAACGTTGATATTATCGATTTTGAGATTGTTCTTTG
>DAOVAE010000047.1 GCA_030671225.1 Desulfobacteraceae bacterium | reverse complement strand
ACGATTTTTTGCGTATTTATTTCTTGTTGCCAGGATCTAATTTCGCTTTTTTCCGGAAACTCGCGCTCAATTTTTTTTAAGGCTTTTAATATGGAACTCAATTTTTAGCCGACCTTTTTAGCTACTAATTAGAGGACTTTGTAATATGAGGAATACCCTCTAATTTTTTTTCACTGTACAGTGCGATCTTGGTTGTGGAGCCCACAACGCCGTCCACATATATACCGTATTTCCGTTGGATTTCTTTTATCGCCTGCCGGGTTCTTTCATCATAAAACGGGCTGATTTCAATCTCATTGAATCCAATATCCCGCAAAAGCATCTTCAGTGTTATTAAGGAGTCATTTAGAGAATCTAGCGGAATAGTACCAGTCAGGGATAGAAAATTTTTCCATGGAATGTATGCTACGCCTGACCAATACGATTCTAGATCATTCGGGTCCAACTCTATCGAAATATCCTGCTTTCCTCCTCTGAGGGTGATTTTCCTGTAATCTATTCCACTGAGCGTAAGATATACGGGGGTGAGGTCTCTGTGAGGATAAAACGCTAAAATAGCCGGCAGATTTAATTTTTTTACCGCGTTAAAACTACCTTCAATGCGACGAATCAAAAGACCGTTCTGCTCAGAGGCTAGCTGGAAAAATGCCTGATCGTCACTGATTCCTTCGGGATACCGGCTAATTTCAGATTCGGTGCCCCACAAATCCATTGCAACCTTAAGAGCTGCGTGTCTTGAATAAAATCTGTTCAATTTCTTAAGTAAATCCCCCAAATCACGGATAGGTTCCATAACAGTTTCCTGCTCCTTTACCGTGGGCACATTGACTGGTGCCTTGGCTGGTGGCTTGACTGGTAGCTTGATCGGCTTAGAATCGGACGCAGAGTTAGGGGGAGGAGGTATTTCTAAATGCTCTGATTGGCTTAAGTGCTTTGGCAGGGAGGTATCAACACTTTTATTTTTTGATGAACTGAATATTGCATTAACGTCAAGGAATTTGGGGCGCAAAACGATAACCATGAGAATGACTGTGCACAATAAGGAGAAAAATAGAATTATTTTTTTTCCCTTCCAAGAGCGGCGTTTAATATCGCTCCTTCCAGATAGTTCCCGGATGGAGGATATGGCTGTCTTTCCGGTGATTGTCTGTTGATCAAGAACGAATGCAGTTAGAAGCGCCCGGTCACAGATAATATTGATTAATCGGGGAATGCCCCGCGAATATTGACAAATAGCCCTATAGGCAGTGCGATTGAACTGGATCCCAGGTTTGCGGGATGCGACATTGATACGGTGCTGAATGTATCCTCTAACTTCTTTATAACTTAATGGGACAAGTTGACATCTTAAAGTTATTCTCTGACCCAGTTGCCTGAGTTCATGGGAACCGAGCTTTTCTCCCAGTTCGGGTTGTCCGACGAGGATAATTTGCAGGAGCTTATCTCTGACTGTCTCCAGGTTGGACAGTAAGCGCAACTGTTCCAGGACCTCTGTGGTCAGGTTCTGGGCCTCATCGATAACAAGGATAACATTTTTCCCTTGGGCTTTTTTCGCAATGAGAAAGGAATTCAGTGTGTCGATCAGATCTTTGGTATTATCTGCATCCGAGCTGATTCCAAATTCATCATTGATGGCTTTTAAAAGTTGTATAGAATTCAGATTTGGATTAAAGATATAAGCAGCTTTTGTGTTATTATCCAGGTTTTCGAGAAACGCCCGGCAGAGAGTAGTTTTGCCGGTTCCAACCTCCCCGGTGATTTCCACAAAACCGTCACCCTGGATCACTGCATAGGCAAGATGGGCAAGGACCTCTTCATGGCTTTTGCTCAGAAAAAGATAGGCAGGGTTAGGCACGAGCTTAAATGGTCTTTCTCTGAAACTGAAAAAGTTTTTGTACATCTGCGCAGGCCCCCTTGGAATCCTCTTTATTGCAGATACAAAAAAGTAATCGTTATTTTATCAAAAATTTGAGCAAGATGTCAAATTTGGTTCGACTTAAGATTTGATGGTTTCGCAAAAGACTCTTTGTGATTTTATAACTTGAAAAACCGCGAAAATTTGGATATTATCATTATGTGTTTTGAAAAGCAAACGCTGAAATTGCCATGTGTCAACGCCTATTGAACTTTTTCTGATACAGCATTTCGGAAGCACGCATTGCTGATGGTTGACTATGGATTTTTTCGTAACACTTTAGCTTTTTGAAAATATTACCGCTCGTTTTAAATTGCTTTGTTTCAAAGAACTAAACTAATGGATTTTTTCAGATCGTTTTGACGAGTCGTTAAATATGCCGGTATATGAATATACAGCTTTGGATATTAAGGGTAAGGCGACCTCTGGAATCATTGATGCTGAAAGCCCGCTTATAGCACGCCAAAGATTGCGCGCATCCAAGACCTTTCCCGTCTCCATCAAAGAAGTTTCTGATATTGCCACAAAAAAAGAGCCCCGTTCTTTTTTAATTTTTAGTTACTTTAAACGCGTCCGGCCATCTGAAGTTACGATAATGACAAGGCAACTGGCAACTTTAGTAGGGGCCGGTTTTCCGCTTGTATCAGCTTTAGATTCTCTGATACCGCAAACCAGATCTCAAACATTTAAAAAAATACTGGCAAAGATCAAGGATTCAATCGTGGAAGGAAACAGCTTTGCCCGATCTTTATCTTTGTATCCGGGGACTTTTTCCTCGCTGTACGTGAATATGGTCAGGGCCGGTGAAACTTCAGGGGCGCTTGAGATTGTGTTAGAACGACTTGCCGATATTACCGAAAAACAACAGGCCTTAAAACATCGTATCAGATCAGCTCTGGCTTATCCGGTTTTCATGTCTCTTGTTGGAGTAATAGTTCTTTTTCTTCTTCTGACATTTATTGTTCCCAGCATAACTTCAATTTTTACAGACATGAAACAGGTCCTTCCAGCGCCGACGCGCTTTCTTATCGGCATAAGTGGTTTTTTCAAAACCTACTGGTGGATTATCTTTGTCGTGATAGGAATGATTCTGTTAACATTGCGCGGGATAAAAAAAACCGTCAAAGGTCACTATTTTTTTGATAAAACCAAACTCTTATTACCGCGTTTTGGAATTTTAACCAAAAAACTGGCAGTAGCCCGCTTTGCCCGGACCCTCGGCTCGCTTCTCGAAAATGGGGTTTCTATGTTGCCTGCACTTGGAATTGTAAAGAATATAGTGGAAAACGTGCTGATTGCCGATGTAATTGAAGAAGCTTCACAAGAGGTTGGAAAAGGACAGGGACTCGGTTCGGCTTTGGCTGAAAGTAAAATCTTTCCCGATCCTTCCATCCAGATGATTCAGGTTGGAGAACAAAGCGGGGAATTGGAAGCCATGTTGAATAAAATCGCAGATGTGTTTGAAAATGAAGTGGAAACGAGCGTAATGAGCATGACATCACTCCTTGAACCTGTTATGATATTAGTTATGGGCATTATTGTCGGTTTCATCGTTCTTTCCATATGCTTGCCGATATTTGAAATGAACCAGCTCATAAAATAAAATCGCTTGGCGAGATTTTATACAATCCGCCAAAGTACGGTGGCGGGCTTTGCTGCTTCCATTCAAAAGGATAATAAATGGTTACGAATAGACGAAGAATAAAAAGTAACAACAACGGATTTACACTGATGGAATTGATGGTTGTAATAGTAATATTGGGGATCCTTGCCGGACTTATCATACCGAGGATAATGGGACGGCCTGAGGAGGCAAAGCAGCTTAAAGCAAAAATGCAGATTGAGAGCCTGGAAACAGCCCTGAAATTATACAAGCTCGATACCGGTATGTATCCGGATACAGAACAGGGACTTCAGGCACTTATTGAACAGCCTGAGACCGGGGCACTCCCTAAGAACTGGCGCAAAGGCGGGTATCTTGAAAAAGGCAGGGTTCCGAAAGATCCCTGGGAAAACGATTTCGTATATCTTTCCCCCGGTGCTCATGGCGATTATGACATCATTTCATATGGTGCAGACGGGGTCCCGGACGGCGAAGACAAAAACAGGGATATTAACAGCTGGGAAATTGAATAGTTTCCATCCGGAGATGGTTCATTTTTTCAATCAGCAACTTTCTTGCTGAACCATGTATTAATGACCAAGAATATCTCCTGAAACCACCTACATTTCTCCTAAATAACCATGATGTTTAGCTTCAGATTAAACCAAGGTTTCACTCTTATCGAGCTTATCGTCGTTATCACTCTGATCAGCCTTATGCTTTTTTTCGTTATACCACGATTTCAAGTTGATGTTCTGTCAGACGATACTAACAAAGTATCACGCTGGATTATGTTGAAAGTACATTCTTTAAAACAAAAGGCGGTCCGCGAGCAAAAGCTCTACGTTTTGCACATAAGTTTGGATTCAAACAGACTGTGGGTAACCAGCGAAATTATGTCACAGGAAGAGCTTCAAGCCGCTGAGGTAAACGGCTATGAACTGTCTGACAATATAAATTTGCTTGATGTTGAATATCCTGATGAAGAAAAAATCTCAGCTGGTCGGGCTGATATTTATTTTTATAAAAAAGGATACTCAGACAAAGCAATTATCCATATTTCAAATGACGACAATGAACGGCGCTCTTTTCTTATCGAACCTTTTCTATCCCATGTTCGTTTGTACGACAAATATATAGGATTCGAAGATTGAAAAAGAGTAAACAGAGGTCAGAGGACAGAAGGCAGAGGACAGAAGACAGAGGATAGAGGATAGAGGGAATAGGTCAGAGGACAGAGGGCAGGATGCAAAAGATAGCAACCAGTAACCGGGAACAAGGAACCAGGAACCAGGAACCAGCAACTCGGAACCTGCAACCAGATTTCGGTTTTACGTTCCTTGAAATCATGGTCGCCCTTACTATAATTGCCATTGTTCTGGTAAGTGTATATAGAATGCACGCTCAGACCATCTCCATGAACTATGCTGTAAGATTTTATGCAACCGCACCCCTGCTGGCACAATTAAAAATAGCTGAAATTGAAACAATAAATATGGAGGACCAGACAGACGATTCAGGAGATTTCGGGAATGAATTTCCAGGTTACCGCTGGAATATTGTCATAGATGATGTCGAGTCAGAAACATTTGGAGATATTGCTGAAGATTTAAAAGAAATTGATGTTGTCGTATCTTTTAACAACGATGAATTTACATACAACTTGCGAACTTACAGATTCATACAGGATTAAGGAATTTTGGTAACAGTTCCAGTATAAAATTTAATCCTACCTGCAGCTCGTTTGAAATCGATTTGTTTCAAAGAACTAAACTAATACGAATTTTGGAATTTATGGAATTGAGGAATTAAGGAATGTATAAAAAGGCTGGAAATAGTAGCAGTAATTCATTAACAAACATCCAGCAACCAGCAACTAGGAACCAGCAACAAGGAACCAGGAAGCAGCATCCAGATAGTGGTTTTACCCTGCTTGAAATTTTGATTGCGATTTTTATCTTCGCTATCATTATTACGACAATTTTTGCTTCATATAAATCAGTATTTACAGGTTCCGAAATAATTGATCAGGGAGTTAAATCTTATGAAACAGGAAGAAACTGCCTAAACCGAATGATTTTTGACATAGAGGCGATCCATGTATCTTTGCCTCCGGAATATTATCCTCCGGATTTTAACGCTCCTCCGGATCCTTATCGAATTGTCGGCGATACTTTTAATGTTCATGGAACCGCCTTCCCAAGACTCAGATTTACTTCACTGGCACACGTATCCTTCGGCGGCAAAACAGAGGGCGGCATAGCAGAAATTGTATACTATGTTCAGGCTACAGAAGATGGAAATTACGTGTTGAGACGTGCAGACAGCCTGTACCCTTATCAACCCTTTGAAGAAAAGACCGCCGACCCCTTGTTATGCGAAAATGTTAAATCGCTGACTTTGAAATATTATGACCGGGAAGGGACAGAATACGATTTGTGGGATTCCGACGCAGAGGACTTCGGATATGCAACCCCTGTGGCAATCGGTATAAAACTCGAACTGGCCAACGATTCTGATTCTCTATGGTTCGAAACTATGGTAACATTATCGGTTTACAGGGAAAAGAAAGAATAATAATGAGATTTGCACCGACAAAAATTATAGGAAACAACCGGGGCATAGCCCTTCTTGTTACATTGACGGTTATCACGGTGTTGATTGCGGTTGCACTTGAAATGAACAGGAAGATACGCTCAGCAGTCTTTTCCGCCGCCGCAACCCGGGATCGTATTACCCTTTCACATATGGCGTCATCAGGCATAGATATAGCAAAAGCGATCCTGGTGAAGGATAAAAACAGTTCAAATTACGACTCGCTCCAGGAAGACTGGGCCGATTCAGAAAAAATCAGCGAATTCCTCCGGGATATCCCCTTTGAAGATGGGACCATCACGTTGACCATAAGTGATGAGTTCGGCAAAATTCAGATTAACAGCCTTGTTCAATTCCCTGAAGGACAAAACTTTAATGAACTACAAAGAATTATGTGGAATCGATTTTTAAGTCTTTTAATTTTTCAAAATGAATCGCTTGAAGACCTCGAACCGGACACGATCCTAAACTCAGTAAAAGACTGGATAGACTCGGGGGATGATGAGGCTATCACAGGGTTAAATGGGGCGGAATCAGACTATTACCAGGATCTTGATCCCCCCTATGTTTGCAGAAACAGCCCGTTCACTCACATTGGTGAGCTTGCTCTTGTAAGAGGCATTACACCGGAACTTTTCCAGCTTGCAGGGGGTGTGACGGGAATTTCCAGATACATGACAGTCTTTGGTATGACCGAAAAGGGTAGCACCGCTTTTACGTATGAAGGAAAAATAAATATCAACACCGCAGACCTTCCGGTGCTTGCTGCAATTCTTCCTTCAGGGAACGAAGACCTTGCACAGGTAATTTACGACTATCGCCAGGAAACTTCGGACTCTGGATACATCCATAATCTTTCGAGTACTACCTGGTATAAAAGTGTGCCGGGTTTGAGCGATATTGAAATCGATCCCAATCTTATAACAACCACCAGCGATTTTTTTCGAATCGAGTCGGTTGCAATGTTACATGAAATGAAGATCAAGATAACAGCGGTTGTAAAAAGGGAAAAAATAAAAAAAAACGGTAAATGGACATGCAGGATCTTGCGTTGGGAAACAGAATGAAGTTCATCTTGACTTTCGCACCCCTATTACAATGGAGAAGAAGGGCCGGGGCTTGACACAGCAATCATAACATACTATAATTACAATTATTTCAAATTAGGATATACCATGAGCAGAAAGATCTTCGGTCTCGATATTCGACATGATGCCGTATCAGCGGTTATATTAAGAACCGATATTAAGGGGACTGCCAAAGAAGCCCATATGCATGTCCCGATATCAAATCATATAGATAGTGAAAGCGGTTTAGCCGCATCCCTTGAAACTGTTATAGAAAAAATTGATATATCCGGTTCTATATGTGTGGCCTCCTTTCCCGCTAACGAGATATCTTACAGAAACATTCAAGTTCCG
>DAOVAE010000030.1 GCA_030671225.1 Desulfobacteraceae bacterium | reverse complement strand
GTTTGCCCTGGGAAGTTTCGTCCTTCTCCCTTTGATTTTACGCAACAGAAAACATCAAGCCACTAACAGGGAAATCCTGACACGCCCAAACACCAGAACCATAATATTCGGCGGCGGTATTTTAGGACTAACCCTTTTTGCGGCCGCCTCTTTACAACAGGTGGGCCTGGTTTATACCACGGCGGGCAATGCCGGTTTTATCACCGGGCTATATGTGGTCATCGTGCCGATTCTGGGTCTTTTATTAGGGCAGCGTACGGATGCCGGAACCTGGATCGGTGCATTTCTTGCCGCCGCCGGTCTTTATCTATTATGCATTACAGATGAATTCTCCATTTCCTTCGGCGATATGTTAGAGCTTATGGGCGCGTTCTTATGGGCCGGACACGTCCTCATTATCGGATGGCTTTCACCTAAAACAGATTCTCTAAAGCTGGCCTTTACCCAGTTCGCTGCTTGTTCGGTCTTAAGCCTTATCACGGCGGTTTTTACCGAGGCGATTGTTCTAAAAGCTCTTTTCAAGGCAACCATTCCAATTTTATACGGTGGCGTTCTTTCCGTAGGCGTAGCTTACACCCTCCAGGTCGTGGCTCAAAAAAACGCCCATCCGGCCCATGCGGCCGTTTTATTGAGCCTGGAGGCAGTTTTTGCCGCATTCGGCGGCTGGCTTATTTTAAATGAAACCCTCGCACCCCGGGAACTTTTCGGCTGCGCGCTCATGTTTGCAGGTATGCTTTTATCACAGCTTTATAGGATATACACAATTAACATGTTAAGGACCGTTTCTGAACGTAAATTAACCTGAGCCCAATAAAATATAGATTGAATCTTAAAAAAAATTAAATATAATGCTTGCATAATTTTGATGGTCTCGTAAAAATTCAGAGAAGCAACCTTTTTACGAATTCATCAAGTTTAATATTTTTATTTTCGGGAGGAAAATCATGAAAGTGTTGGTCAGTGATAACCTGGGTGAAGCCGGTATCAAAATGTTTCAGGATCAAGAAGGGATTGAAGTTGAAGTTAATACAGGACTATCTCCCGAAGAGCTTAAAAGGATCATCGGAGACTATGACGCCCTGGTTATCCGAAGTGCTACCAAGGTAACCGAGGATCTTCTGGAAGCGGCAACACGATTGAAAGTTGTGGGTCGTGCCGGAATCGGACTTGACAATGTCGATATCCCGGCGGCGACTAAACATGGCGTTGTTGTTATGAATACGCCGGGTGGAAATGTTATAACAACAGCCGAACATACCATTGCCATGATATTCTCCCTGTCACGCAATATACCAGAAGGAACCGCGTCATTGAAAGCCGGGAGATGGGACAAGAAGAAACTCCAGGGCAGAGAATTATACAACAAGATTCTCGGTGTTATCGGTTTCGGGAAGATCGGTTCCATTGTGGCAGATCGTGCTCGGGGTCTGAAAATGCAGGTGATTGTACACGATCCATTTGTCACGCCGAACCAAATTGAAAAGGTGGGATTTGAAAGTGTATCTCTTGAAGAGTTATATCGCAGGTCTGATTATATAACTATACATGTTCCCAAGCTCAAAGGTACAATCGATTTGATCGATAAGGACGCTTTCGATCAGATGAAGGACGGTGTAATGATCGTAAACTGTGCCCGTGGCGGTATTGTTGATGAGGCTGATCTTTATGATGCAATGAAGTCCGGCAAGGTCGCCGGAGCAGCATTGGATGTCTTCGAAACCGAACCCCCGGGAATATGTTCGCTCTTTGAATTTGACCGTCTAATTTGTACGCCTCACCTGGGAGCCTCCACCCGGGAAGCCCAGACCAAAGTGGCAGTCGATGTGGCCGGCCAGATAATCGATTATCTGAAGAACGATACAATCATGAATGCAGTCAATGTTCCATCTTTAAGCGGCGATCTGCTTAAAAAGCTGGGACCGTTATTGACACTGGCAAATCAGATGGGAAGTCTCCATGCCCAGCTTACTAAAGGCGCCATAAAAGAAGTAATCATTGAGTACGCCGGGGATTTTAAGGGAGTTGATCTGTCTCCGGTCACAATAGCAGTTCTAAGGGGATTGTTGGCCCATATGGTCAAGGATGATGTGAATTTTGTCAATGCGCAGATACTTGCCAAGGAAAGGGGTATAAAAATCACGGAGGCGAGCAGCGATGATTCCAGGGAGTATATTAACCTGATTACAGTCCGGGTTATTACTACAGAAATGGAAAATACGGTGTCGGGAACAATATTCGGCAAAAACGAACTCAGGATAGTAAAAATTAATAACTTCCGGCTCGAGTTAATTCCAACCGGCCATATCTCGTTGATATATAATCATGACAAGCCGGGTGCCATAGGAAGTTTCGCAACGCTTCTAGGCAAGAATAAAATTAACATAGACCAGATGCAGGTGGGGCAGGAAGAAACCGGAAAAATGAACATCATTTTCCTCAAAACAAATGTATCGATTCCACAGTATGTTATTGAAGAAATGCTTGCCCTGGAACTTGTTGAAACGGTGACACCGCTTGAGTTTGACTTATAGCCCGGGCTACTATAATGAAACTGTTTGACAGTCACTGCCATCTTGATGACCGGATATATAACAGCGATATCCAAGAGGTTGTCAAGCGTATGCATGACGCCGGTGTTGCTGCGGCAATGATCGTGGGAACAACCAGACGGCGTTCCATCAAAGCCGTTTCCCTGGCTAAATCCCTTCCCGGTTTGTATGCCTCGGTCGGAATTCATCCTCATGATGCCAAAGACTGTAATGAAGCGACGCTCGAAACTCTTAAAAAACTTGCGGAAAACTCCAGGGTACGTGCATGGGGAGAGATCGGACTCGATTTTAACCGGATGTTTTCACCAAGAGATATCCAGGAAAAGTGGCTTGTCCGGCAGCTTGAGATTGCCTCTGAACTCGATCTTCCTGTTATTTTTCATGAGCGTGACAGCAACGGCCGTTTAATCGAAATCCTTAAAACGTATTTCAAAAAGGGAAAAAATGGGGTGATACACTGCTTCAGCGGAAATAATACTGAGCTGAAACAGTATCTTGACCTAGGTCTTTATATCGGAATTACCGGCACAGTTACCATAAAAGTACGTGGAGCGGATTTGCGCAAGCTTGTACCTTCTATTCCTGTGGAACGTATCCTGGTTGAAACCGATGCACCCTATCTGACACCTGCACCAGAAAAAAACCACTCAAGACGGAATGAACCGGCTTTTGTGCGCACGGTTTTGCTTAAACTGGCTAAGATAAGAGAAGAAGATCCCGAGCATCTGTCAGCCAAAGTATGGGATAACACCTGTCGCCTGTATGGAATTGAAACTTAAAACCTAAAACTTGCAGGATTTAGGTGAAAAGCGAAAATGGCAAGCGTGAAGCAGGAGGTTATGCGCAGGCTAAACTTCTGGAATATAAAATAGCCTTATTTGCCACAGCATGTTTTATACTTTTTTCCGCTTCCACATGGACAGGGCTCGTTGCGTCCAACTTTCTTTTCGGCTATCTTTGGTTTTGTTGGATTCAACAATCTTTCTAAATCGGTAGTATCCTCCGGTTTTTCCGGTTCCAATTCAATTGTATATTTCCAACCGTTTTCTTCAAATATTGACGCTACTTCTTTCAATCTTTCTTCTGTTTGCACATTAACAACAGCGGGCTTCATTTCAGTACCCAATCTTGCCGTCTTTTTACCATTAAATATTTTTCCCATCTTTTCACCTTAAGTAAATAGTAATCGTTCACGGTTCAAAGTTCATGGTTCAAGGTTAGATTCATAACACAATCTTCCATCAATACTTGAATGCTTATGGCCAGCCACAAAGCCGTTCTTATTTTTCTCTGTCAAATATCAGCTCCCCTTTTTTAATTACTTTTTCAACGGTACTTATTGCGATATGATAAGGAATGAATTTATATGACGGATACTCAAGTATGATCACATCCCCAATCTTTCCGACATCCAGGCTTCCAATTGTACCTGCCCTGTCGAGCGCTGATGCACCGTTTATGGTTAATGCTGTAATTGCCTCCTCTATGCTTATGTTCATATAGAGTGTGGCCAGTGCAAAAATCAAAGGTATTGATTCTGAAAAGCAGCTTCCGGGATTTAAGTCTGTTGCAAGAGCAACCGCACAATTCATATCAATCATGTATCGCCCCTTTGCGCAAGGTTCTTTTAAACAAAATGCCGTTCCTGGAAGTAATGTAGCAACAACACCCGCTTCGGCAATATCGATTATCCCTTTATCAGAAGCCTGAAGTAGGTGATCTGCCGAAACAGCGCCGATCTCAGCAGCCAATTCAGCCCCGCCTAACTGCTCAATTTCGTCTGCATGAATCTTTATTTTCAAGCCGTTTTCTTTTGCCTTTAATAACAGTCGTCTCGACTGCTGCACTGAAAAGACATTCTTTTCACAAAAGACATCACAAAATTTTGCAAGATCTCGATCCGCAACTTCGGGCATTACTCTTTCGATTAAATAGTCGATATATGCATCTTCTCTTCCTTTATAATCCCCGGGAACTGCATGGGCGCCCAGAAATGTTGGAACGATGTCGACAGGATGACGGTTGTTTAATTCCTTCATTACTTCCAGCTGTTTTATTTCTGTACTGTGATCTAAACCATAGCCGCTTTTTCCCTCAACAGTTGTCACGCCAAATGATACCATCGAATCTAATCGATTTGCTCCTGTTTCGATCAATTCTTCTTTATTAGCCGCTCTTGTTGCCTTAACAGTATTGAAAATACCTCCGCCTCTTTTCATGATATCCATGTAACTGTCACCGCGCAGTCTCCAGGAAAACTCTTCAGCCCTGTAGCCGGCGAAAACAAAATGTGTATGAGAATCAACAAACCCAGGCAAAACCGCCTTGCCCGCGGCATCTATGATATCAAACCCTCTCGCATAAACATCAGCTTTATCAAAACCGGTTAAAACATCTTCTGTTTTTCCCACTGCCTTTATAATACCCTCTTCTATAACCACAGTGCCGTCTTCAACAACGTGCAGATCGGACATCTCTTTTCCCTGTTTTGCTTTAAAACCGCTGCAGGTAACCAGCTGTGAGGCGTTTTTGATAATTACATTTCCGTTCATGGGTTTTTTCTCCTATGATGCCCTTTCAAAACTCCATGATCCTGGCTTCAAGTACCTGCTCCATGGAAAAATTTTCGATGCCAAGATAATAGACAGCCGTATCCATTAATGCTTCCATGGGCACGAGGCCGATGATTTCGCTGCCGACAACATTTACGCCATATCTTTTTGCTTCCATTTTAATGAGTTCAAATGATCTGTAAAGGGCCGTTTTCGTGTAATCCGTCATATTCATTGAAACCTGGACAATACCTCTTTCTTTTAATTCTACGCCGATGCCTTTACAATATCGTAACCCCCCGCTGATTTGACGGACTTTTTTAGCGATATCATTGGCGATTGTTAGGTCGTCTGTATCTAAATTCACATTAAAGGCAACCAATGGCATTCTGGCGCCCACAGCCGTTACACCGGCAGTCGGATGGATTTCTGCGGGTCCAAAATCAGGTTTCCATTCCGGCTGTTTAATTTTATCCGCCATAGCTTCAAACTGGCCTTTTCTGATATCAGCAAGGTTCCGTCTTTCCGGCCGTCCGGCGGATTCTTCATATAAAAATACAGGCAAATTATATTTTTCAGATACTTCTTTGGCGAATTTTCTTGAGATATCCACTGCTTCTGTCATGGAAACATTTTTGACAGGGATAAATGGAACCACGTCTATTGCGCCCATTCTCGGATGTTGTCCTTTATGCTTAGCCATATCGATGACCTCGATGGCTGAGCCCATGGCCTCTATCAGGGCAGTTTTTAAAGGGGTAGGCTCTCCCACAACGGTTACGACCATCCTGTTATGATCCATATCACTCTGATAATCCAGAAGTTTGACACCCTCTTTTCCTCGAAAAGAATTTACGATTATTTCTATTTTTTTCAAATTTCTGCCTTCACTGAAATTCGGTACGCACTCGATGATTTTTTTTATGCCTGACATGGTTTTATTCCTTTTTACTTTTCAAATGTATCGGCCACTAGATCCTTTATCAGATTTTCATCAGGTATAAACGGGAGTGTAATATGATCTGTTCCTTTTCTTGTTTTATTATAATTTATGCTGGTCTCAATGGAATTTTCATTTCTCGCCCATGCGCGCCTTGCAACACCTCCCATAACATCCCATGGTATTGCGTTTTTAATGATATTATTGACTCTATCACTTCCGTCAAGGACAAGTCCGAAACCTCCGTTTATCGCATTGCCGATTCCTACGCCGCCGCCGTTGTGCAGGGCAATCAGACTCATACCTCTGGCAGCATTCCCGGCAAAACAATGGGTTGCCATATCCGCCATGATGTTACTGCCGTCTTTTATGTTTGCTGTTTCCCTGAAAGGTGAGTCGGTCCCACCGGTATCGTGATGATCTCTTCCCAGCATGACAGGCCCGATTTCTCCATTTCCGACCATCTCGTTGAATCTCAAAGCGATATTCATTCTGCCCATTGCATCCTGATATAATATTCTGGCCTGAGTCCCGACGACAAGATCGTTTTTGTCAGCATCTTTCATCCATTCGTAATTATCTCTATCCTGGTATCTTCTATTTGGATCGATACATTCCATGGCAGCAATATCTGTCTTCAACAGGTCCTGTTTTTTTCCGCTGAGACAAACCCACCGAAACGGACCGTAACCATAATCAAATAGCAATGGTCCCATTATATCTTCGACATAGGATGGGAAAATAAAGCCATCCATGGGATTTTCACCATTCTTACAGATTTCTTTAACACCGGCATCAAATACAGCCTTCAAAAAGCTGTTCCCATAGTCAAAAAAATAAACACCTCTATCCACAAGAGTTTTGATTAATTCATAATGGCGAATTAAAGACGTGTTAACATATTCTTTGAAATTTTCAGGATCTTTTTTAAGTAGTTCAGTACGCTGCTCAAATGTTAAACCCTGAGGGCAATACCCGCCGTCATAAACAGCATGGCAAGAGGTCTGGTCTGTTAAAAGATCAATTTTCTTTTCATGTTTTACTGCGTATTCAAGCAGGTCAACGATATTGCCATAAAAAGCAATGGCCATACCCTGCTTTTTATTCTGGTATTTTTTTGCCGATTCAAATGCTTTCCCAGGATCATCGACAATTTCGTGGACCCATTGTTGTTCATGCCGGGTTTGAATTCTTGAATAATCGACTTCAGCAATAATTCCGACTCCATTTGCAATCTCTACAGATTTTCCCTGCGCTCCGCTCATGCCGCCGAGGCCTGACGATACAAAAAGATAGCCTCCTAAATCACTGTCCGGAGGTATTTCAAGCTGTATTCGCCCTGCATTTAAAATTGTATTGTAAGTTCCATGAACTATTCCCTGGGGACCGATGTACATCCATCCGCCGGCAGTCATCTGGCCGTAGTTGGCGACACCTAATGCAGCGGCCCTGTTCCAGTTCTCTTGATCGTTAAAAGTACCGATCATGAGTGCATTGGTTATAATTGCTCGCGGCGCTTCCTTGGGTGATGCGAACAATCCCAGCGGATGGCCTGATTCGACAACCAGTGTCTGATGCTGTTCCAGCTTTTCCAGGTACAGTTTGATGAGCCTGTACTGCATCCAGTTCTGACAGACCTGGCCTGTTTCGCCGTAAGTAACGAGTTCATATGGATAAAGTGCTATATCAAAATCCAGATTATTATCGATCATCACTTGAAATGCTTTTCCTTCAATACATTTCCCTTTATATTTATCGATCGGCATGCCACAAATTTTTCCTTCCGGCCTGAAGCGATACCCATAAACTCTTCCCGTTGTCAAAAGCTCATCTAAAAACTCCGGCGCTAATTTTTTATGCCATTTTTCAGGTATATATCTTAATGCATTTTTTAAGGCGAGCTCGGTTTCCTGTTTAGTAAGTGTAAAACTCCTTTTGGGCGCCCTTCGAATACCTTCAACAAATTCAGGCATTTAGGGCAATTCTTTAAGGGTATCTTCCAGCTTGATGTTCATTGCTTTTGAAATGTCAATATTGCGAACCATTTCAGACCCCTCCCTTTTTATTTGATAATATAATTGTTCTAAACTATGATGGTCTTGTAAAAAGTCGGAAAAGCGACCTTTTTACGAATTCATCAAACTATATTATTGTTAGCACTTCCAGACAACAACAAAATTTGTTTTTACATACGGAAAAAAGTAGGGAAGGTTTATCATGAAAGAAATCTTTGTCGGCATGCAAGGAATGACCCTTGAAGACTTAGCTAACATTTCAAGACATGGTGTAAAAATTCAATTAACTAAAGGGTCTCAAAAGCGGATCAAGAAGGCCCGCAAATTTATCGAACAATTGGTTCAGGAAGAAAAGTCGATTTATGGAGTTACCACCGGCTTCGGTGCCCTTAGCGATGTAGCCATCTCCAAAAAAGACACGCGTCAACTTCAGAAAAATATCCTCATGAGTCATGCAGCAGGAGTAGGGGATGTGTTCGATGAAGAGACGGTTCGGGCCGTCATGGCTCTTCGTATCAAGGACCTGGCAAGAGGGTATTCGGGCATACGTCTGAAAACCGTTCGACACCTTATAACACTTCTTAACCAGGGGGTCTGCCCGATTGTCCCGGAAAAGGGGTCTGTGGGAGCCAGCGGTGACCTGGTTCCGTTAGCCCACCTTTCCCTGGTTCTAATCGGGCAGGGAGAAGCTTTTTACAAAGGACGGCGAATATCAGGATTAGAAGCCTTGAACCGCTGTGGTATAAAACCTCTCCGGTTGGAAGCAGCAGAGGGACTTGCACTTATAAACGGCACCCAGGTAATGACCGCTATCGGTGGACTTGCGGTTTATGATGCTTTGGAACTTTCCAAACTGATTGATATAGCAGCAGCAATGAGCCTCGAAGTTCTCATGGGGAGCCGGATGGAATTTGACCCAAGAATTCATCAGGTTCGACCGCATCCGGGACAGGCCGCAGTTGCTGATAATATGTATCGGATCACACAGAACAGCGAAATAATTACTTCTCATAAGGACTGTCGTCGTATCCAGGACGCCTATACCTTAAGGTGTTCCCCTCAGGTCCACGGCGCCAGCAAGGATGCCGTTGCTTATGTCAAGAACGTGGTGGAAACAGAGATGAACGCTTCAACAAATAACCCTCTGATTTTTCCGGAGTCGCAGGAATTCCTGCTGGGTGGTAATTTTCACGGTCAGCCTGTCGCCCTTGCCATGGATTTCCTTTGTATGGCAGTT
>DAOVAE010000124.1 GCA_030671225.1 Desulfobacteraceae bacterium | reverse complement strand
TCCATGCTGTTTCTTATTTATATAACAGTATTTGCACTTGAGATTGCAGTCCGTCAGAATATGAAAAAAAACATTGGCGGCGTTTTTAGAAAAGGCAACGGTTTTTTTCATTTTTACTCGTGCTTTGTGGGCATTTAGTATGAAAAAATCGGGTTAGTTGCTTTCAAGACAGTCTTTTGACAGGCCCTTATCGAATTTTACCGGATAGCATCCATCGAAACATGCCTTGCAGAAATTATTTTGCGGATGCTCGATACCGGTTGCCTCCAAAAGACCTTCAAGACTTAGATAGTAAAGTGTATCCAGGCCGAGAATATCGCCGAGTTCTTTTTGGGATTTTTCTGCGGCAATCAGCTCACCTCTTGTGGAAAAATCGATACCGTAATGACACGGAAAACGATGGGGAGGCCCGCTTACGCGCATGTGTATTCTGTTTACACCTAGTTTTCGGAGGGCCTTTACTCTTGTCTTAACCGTGGTCCCTCTTATTATCGAATCTTCAATGATGATAATATCTTTTCCTTTAAGAAGTTGTTTTACAGGATTCAGCTTTACTCTAACTCCGAAATCCCGCATGCTCTGAGTGGGTTGAATAAATGTTCTGCCCACATAGTGATTTCGTATCATGGCCATTTCAAAAGGCAAACCCGCAGCTTGCGAGAAACCCAATGCTGCATATGTTCCTGAATCAGGAAACGGCATGACCAGATCAGCATGAACAGGAGCTTCTTTAGCAAGGTGCCGGCCTAAGGCTTTTCTTGTCTGATAAACATTCTGCCCATAGATCGTGCTGTCGGGTCTTGCAAAGTAGATGAATTCAAAGATGCAAAAGGCTCGGTTTGCATCAACCTCTGTTTTGATGCTCTTTATCCCGTCCTCACTGATAATAACAATTTCTCCGGGATCGAGCTCACGTATAAGCTCAGCCTGGACTAAATCCAGTGCACATGTTTCCGAGGCCAGAATATAATGACCGTTGAGCTTTCCAAGGCATAACGGCCGGAAACCATGCGGGTCCTTAATTCCGATGACTTCTCCTCTGCTGGTCAGCATAATAAAAGAAAATGCCCCTTTTAGCCGGGATACAGTTTCAATCAGGGCGCCTTCAAATCCGTGTTGTAAGCTTTTGACAAAGTAATGGAGAAAAATTTCGCTGTCCATAGTGGTTTGAAAAATCGAACCGGCCTCTTCGAGTTCCTCTTTAAGTATATGCGCATTCACGAGGTTGCCATTATGGGCAATTGCATACGATTTTTTTCGATGATGGACAACAAACGGCTGTGCATTGACAAGTATCGAGCTTCCTGTAGTGGAATACCGCACATGTCCAATGGCACTCCCCCCTTTTAACTGTTCTAGATGGGGCATGTCAAAAACATCAGGCACAAGGCCCATACCCTTATGACCTATAATGTCATTGTCTCGGGCAACAGCGATACCGGCGCTCTCCTGTCCCCTGTGTTGAAGTGCATACAGACCAAAATAGGTCAATGTAGAACCTTCAGGATGGCCATAAATGCCGAATATTCCGCAGGACTCACGAGGTTTTTCAAGATAATCCATATAGTTCCTTAAAATTGAATTTTGTACATTTTTTGGCAAAAAATTTTGATATGAGCTGCTGAATCTTTGATGATAAATGGTTGAGCCTGTTGTCCCGTATGCCCGTTGGCCGGCTCAACCGGCTCAACCTTGCTTTAATTCCTATTTATCCTGATTGGGCATTATACTCCTGGATAGTTTTAACCGAAAGCTTTTTTTTCTTTAATGCAGCGATACCCTTGCACATGGCCATGGCTCCTGCAATTGTCGTGGCATAAGGAATATTGAATTTTATGGCTGCACGCCTTATCTCGTATCCGTCCCGCTTGGTTTCACCGCCCACACCTGTATTGATAACCATCTGAATCTCTTTGTTCTTGATGGCATCGACAACATGGGGGCGGCCGATGGAGACCTTATTGATCTTTTTATTCGATATACCATGATTCTTCAAAAACAAGGAGGTTCCCCGGGTTGCCATGATCATAAAACCCATATCGCAAAATTGTGAGGCCACTGCCAGGGCGGCTTCCTTGTCGTGATCTTTTACACTGATAAAAACCGTACCCTTGGTCGGCAGATGATTACCGGCACCAAATTGCGCTTTGGCATATGCAGACCCAAAATTTGTATCTATTCCCATGACCTCTCCGGTTGATTTCATTTCCGGTCCCAGAAGAGTATCCACACCAGGAAAGCGGTTAAAAGGTAAAACAGCCTCTTTGACTGATACATGGGACGGAATTATTTCACTACTAAAACCAAGATCCTTCAAGGTGTGGCCGAGCATCACTTTTGTGGCGAGCTTGGCAAGGGGCACGCCGGTAGCCTTACTCACGAATGGAATTGTTCTGGAGGCTCTGGGATTAACCTCAAGAACAAACAGCCGGTCGTTTTTTATGGCATACTGCACATTCATCAATCCCACAACACCCAGTTCCAGTGCCATTGCTTTAGTGGCGATGAGGATCTCATTAAGGACAGCAGAAGAAAGACTATATGGCGGAAGAACGCAGGCAGAATCTCCTGAATGAATACCCGCTTCTTCAATATGCTCCATGACCCCGCCGATAATGGTTTTCTTGCCGTCTGAAATAGCATCCACATCCACTTCAACGGCATCCTCTAAAAATTTATCAACCAGGACAGGATGACCTAAAGATTCCGCGATTGCAATTCTGGCAAAATTTTCCAGATCCTCAGGCTCGTATACGATTTTCATGGCCCTGCCGCCCAGTACATATGAAGGGCGCACAATGACCGGATACCCGATATTTTCGGCCACGGCCACGGCTTCTTCTACTGAGGAGGCGGTGCCGTTTGCGGGTTGAATCAGGCCCAATTTTTTCAGCATGACCTGGAAAAGTTTCCGGTCTTCAGCTCTATCAATACTTGCCGGCTGGGTTCCGAGAATTGGAACTCCGGCCTCATGAAGCGGTACGGAAAGATTTAGGGGTGTCTGGCCGCCAAACTGAACAATGACGCCCATCGGCTTTTCGGTTTCTACGATATGGAGTACATCTTCTTTGGTCAACGGTTCGAAATACAGCTTATCGGATGTGTCATAATCGGTACTGACGGTTTCGGGATTGCTGTTTACCATAATACTCTCAACACCTTCTTCACGAAGAGCAAACGAGGCATGGACGCAACAGTAATCAAATTCAATACCCTGACCGATCCGGTTGGGGCCGCCGCCCAAAATCATCACCTTTTTTTTGCCGGAAACTCTGGCTTCATTTTCCGTTTCGTAAGTGGAATAATAATACGGCGTAGCCGCCTTGAACTCGGCCGCGCACGTATCAACAAGCTTGTAAACCGGACGTATGTCGAGGGTTTGACGGGTTTGTTTGATAGCGTCGTCATCGGAACCGGTTAGGTATGCGAGCTGAACATCTGAAAAACCCCAGGATTTTGCTTTTTTTAAAAGCGCTTCGGGCATCTCTTTTTCGATCGACTTTATACTTTGTTCAAGTTCCACAATCTGCTTAATCTGGTGTAAAAACCACGGATCAATACCGGTCAATTCATAAATGAACTGAAGAGACATTCCCTTTAAAATGGCATAACGCAGGAAAAAAATCCGCTCGGAATTTGGTGTTGCCAGCTTCTTTTCAATTTCAGATACAGACAGTAATTTATCCATACGTACGGTGGAATCGATGAGGTCTTTACCGTCGGAACCCAGGCCGAAGCGGCCGATCTCAAGGGATCTTAAGCCCTTTTGCAGAGCCTCTTTAAACGTTCGACCCATGGCCATGGTTTCGCCCACGGATTTCATGGCAGTCGTAAGATAATCCCTGGTTTCGGGGAATTTTTCAAAGGTCCAGCGCGGTATTTTGACAACACAATAATCGAGAGTGGGCTCGAAAGATGCCAGGGTTTCTCCGGTGATGTCGTTGGGGATTTCATCAAGTGTATATCCCACTGCAAGCTTGGCTGCTATCTTGGCAATCGGGAAACCGGTGGCTTTGGAAGCAAGGGCCGAGCTGCGTGAAACCCTGGGATTCATCTCAATCACGATCAATTCTCCATTTGTGGGATTGACGGCGAACTGGACATTTGAACCTCCGGTATCAACACCTATCTCCCGCATGATTGCGATGGATGCATCCCGCATGGACTGATATTCCCTGTCGGAAAGTGTCTGTGCCGGTGCAACGGTAATACTGTCACCGGTGTGTATCCCCATGGGGTCCATGTTTTCGATGGAACATATAATGACGACATTATCATTTTTGTCCCTCATGACTTCAAGCTCAAATTCCTTCCAGCCCAGAACCGATTCTTCAAGCATAACCTGTCCGATAAGGCTTGCATCTA
>DAOVAE010000116.1 GCA_030671225.1 Desulfobacteraceae bacterium | reverse complement strand
CAACAAATTTTCCTTGGTTATTATAAGCTCAATGATATTGACAGATTATATTCTTTAGGTATTTTCCTTAGTTGTAAATTATGTGCTTTTTGTGGCAAATAAAATGCTTAGCCAATTAAGTGTGAAGTGATCTAAAGTGATCTAAAGTGCTTAAAGTTAAGGAATACTGCCAATTTTTATAAAAGCCGGAGCGTAGTGATTGCTTAACTTTAGCTCACTTTCAACTTTTCCGGCTTGTCCGGGTTAGGGTATAGCACAAAATAAGGTTTGGTGCACATTTACCCTTTATTAAAAACAATTAATTATGCCTGAAGCGGTAATATTTTCAAAAAGCTAAAGTGTTACCAAAAAGCCAAATTGATACAATCAATTTTATCTTGCATACGGTTAAAAGTCAAGAAACGAAAAAAGGAAAAACAGTCCTTGATTACAGCTTTTTTTACTGTTATTAATAATGGTTTGTCAAAATAAGAAAGGCGGATTGTAACCTGTTGAAAACTAAAAAGAAAAACATAAAATCAAGGTTTATTGTTCTGGTTTGTTTTGTCGTTATATTGCCGGTTGTCTGGATTCTGGTGATAAGGCTCGAAGGTGAGAAACCGTCTATCACCCTTAAACTTCCGTCTCCTTCCATAGGTAAAACCCAGGAACTTTCCCTTACTGTGTCTGATGCCAAAAGCGGCGTGAGAAGGATATGGATCGGACTTATAAAAGATGGCAAGGAGGTTGTTTTATTTGAAAAAGACCTGCCGTTTGCAGGTATTATTCGCGGCGGCATGGTACACCAGTCATCTTTTAAGATCAAGATTGAGCCGAGGGAAATGGGGATAACCGACGGCAAAGCGATTTTGCGTATGGTTGCAAGGGATTATTCATGGCGGAAATGGTTGCAAGGAAACACAACCTATTTAGAAAAGGATGTTATGATAGATACAAGGCCGCCGGAGGTGGAGATTCTCAGCAGGGCCCACAATGTAAGCCAGGGTGGTTCAGGTCTTGTTATTTACAGATTGTCGGAAACGTGCCCTAAAAGCGGTGTTTATGTGGGGGAAAATTTTTTCCCGGGATATCCGGGATATTTTAAGGATGATAATATCTTGATGGCTTTTTTTGCTCTAGATTATAAGCAGGGGCCGGGAACCAAAATCTTTGCCAGGGCCACCGATTTTGCCGGCAACAGCCAAAGAGCGGGTTTTTCTTATTATATTAAAAAAAAGGTTTTTAAAAAGGATTTAATCGAAATCTCCGACAGGTTTCTCAATTGGAAAATGCCGGAATTTGATGTTGATAGTCCGACCGGTTCCAAAGCATCCTTAATCGACAAGTTTCTAAAAGTTAACCGCGAACTTCGTCATGCCAACCATAAAAAAATATTAAATATGGTGGAGAAGACCGATAAAGACTTATACTGGAAGGGTGTATTCTTAAGGCTCCCAAACTCCGCCAGGAAAGCCGGTTTTGCCGACCATCGTAAATATAAATACAAAGGTCGTGTCATTGACCGGCAGGTCCACCTGGGGGTTGACCTGGCTTCTGTTGCACACTCGCCGGTCCAGGCATCCAACGGTGGTAAGGTCGCATTTGCAGGATACATAGGTATTTACGGAAAAACGGTAAGCATTGATCATGGCTTTGGGCTGTTCAGCACCTATTCACATTTAAGCGCTATTGATGTAGAGCAGGGACAGACTGTGTCAAAGGGTGAAATCATAGGTCGTACCGGAAGTACAGGGCTAGCCGGCGGAGACCATCTCCATTTTGGCATGCTTGTTTATAAAACTTTCGTAAATCCGATTGAATGGTGGGATGCATCCTGGATAAAAAATAATGTCTCTGGAAAAATTAAGACTGTAAAGTCGAATAACAAGTAAAAGGGCAAGAGCCAGTAATGAAAAAATATAAAATCAACAAGACCTACCAGGAGATCAATGAAAAAATCAGGTCCGGGAAAGTTGTTGTAGTTACCGCCGAGGAAATCATCGATATTGTCAGGGATGAAGGACCGGTTGAGGCTGCAAGGCGTGTAGACGTTGTTACTACCGGAACGTTTGCCCCCATGTGCTCGTCGGGAGCGTTTATAAATTTCGGGCATTCTGTTCCCACCATAAAGGCGTCCAAGGTATGGCTTAACAATGTGCCTGCATATGCAGGAATTGCTGCGGTAGACTGCTATATCGGGGCTACAGAGCCATGTGATGATGATCCGTTGAATAAGGTCTATCCAGGGGAATTTAATTATGGCGGTGGCCACGTGATTCAGGATCTTGTTGCAGGGAAAAAAGTGCATTTAAAGGCGACAGCTTATGGAACAGACTGTTATCCGAACCTGATGATCGAAAAGGAAATTTCTCTGCGCACACTACCCCATGCCACTTTGTGTAATCCGAGAAACGGGTATCAGAACTATAACTGTGCCGTGAATCTTACCAACAAGACAGTCTATACGTATATGGGCACATTAAAACCCAAGGCAGCCAATGCAAATTACTGTTCGGCCGGACAGCTCAGCCCGCTTTTTAATGATCCTTATTACAAGACAATCGGACTTGGCACCCGTATTTTTCTGGGTGGAACAACAGGATATGTTACATGGTACGGCACCCAGCACAATCCTTTAATAAAAAGAACAAAAAAGGGTATTCCTGTTAGGCCGGCCGGCACCATATGGGTCATGGGAGACCTCAAGAAAATGAGACCCAAATGGCTGGTGGGTGTGAGTCTTCAGGGCTATGGATGTTCACTTACCGTAGGCCTGGGTATCCCCATACCCATATTGAACGAAGAGATTGTTCGCTACACTGCAGTTTCAGATGAGGAGTTGTTTACCCAGATAGTAGATTATGGTCATGATTATCCTAATGGTATTTTAAAGAGTTACGACCAGGTCAGTTACGCAGAGCTGAAAAGCGGCCATATCAGATTCAGGGGCGAGGAAGTACCGGCTGTACCGCTATCGAGTCTGGTAAGGGCACGCGAAATTGCTGAAATGTTGAAAAGATGGATTTCCCGTGGTAAATTTTTTATCGGAGAGCCGCAGTTTACACTGCCGACTTAGTTGTGAATTTCGTATTTTTTTGGCAAAAGATTTTCAGTTTCATTTCCAAACTTTAATTTGATTGAAGATTTTCAATTGAAAATTGAAGATTTAGGGAATTGTTACAATTTAAAATCAAAACGAAAAGCTGATGTAATATTCAATTGTAAATATTCAATTTCCCATGTCAAACACCATAAGAACTTTCATAGCTATTGAACTGCCGGAAAAAATAGTATTTGCCATCAGCAAGGTTCAGGAAGGTATAAGGTCATATGGATTTAAAATCCGATGGGTTCGTCCGGAGAACATTCATTTTACCTTAAAATTTTTAGGCAACATCAAAGAGGCCGATACAGAAAAAGTCGGTAAGGCTATTTTTGAATCGGTGAAGGAATATAAGCCTATATCACTAAAAGCAAAAGGGATAGGTGTTTTCCCGGGTATAAAAAAGCCCCGTATCGTATGGATAGGCATTTCAGATCAATTAAATATACTGACTGAACTTCAAAAAACGCTGGATGAAAAATTAAAAGAAATCGGTTTTCCAAAAGAAAAGAGATCTTTTAGAGGCCATCTTACCCTGGGCAGGGTAAAGGCAAAAATCGATCCGAAAAGATTAAGTGATGCACTCAAAGAATTTGCAAAGTTTGAATCGGAATCGTTTTCTGTTGACAGGGTT
The DNA here is from genome assembly GCA_030671225.1 of Desulfobacteraceae bacterium. Lineage (GTDB taxonomy): Bacteria > Desulfobacterota > Desulfobacteria > Desulfobacterales > UBA11574 > DAOVAE01. Next base: position 904 of record DAOVAE010000116.1, on the reverse strand, counting down.
ATTTTGTATAAAAGTGAACTGAAACCAAAAGGAGCAGTTTATACGAAACTGGTGAATGTATTGTTGATTGAAAATTGACAGCACGTTTGTTTTTTGAAAATAACCAATGACCCCGGTTGAATAGGCTTCGCTTTCAACGGGGCAAGCAAATGATCATCGATAAGGAGGATATCATGAGCCTATCTCCGGACAAGGAAAAGGCGGTGGAAGCCGCCATGGTGCAGATAGAACGACAGTTCGGCAAGGGGTCTATTATGAAACTTGGAAGCAGCCCTATAATAGATGTTCCTGTAATTTCGACAGGCTCCCTTGCTCTTGACAAGGCGCTGGGGGTGGGGGGACTTCCCAGAGGTAGAGTGATTGAGATTTTCGGTCCGGAATCATCCGGCAAAACAACCCTTGCGCTTCACGCTGTTGCCGAGGCCCAGAAGCAGGGCGGAATTGTGGCTTTTGTTGATGCGGAGCATGCCCTCGACATTTCGTATGCAAAAAAACTTGGTGTCGATTGTGACGAACTTCTTGTGGCCCAGCCCGATACAGGGGAACAGGCGCTCGAAATTACGGAAACACTGGTCAGAAGCGGGGCAATCGACATCCTCGTTATCGACTCAGTGGCAGCCCTTGTTCCCAGGGCGGAAATCGAAGGGGAGATGGGAGATTCTCACATGGGGCTTCAGGCCAGGCTCATGTCCCAGGCCTTAAGAAAGCTTGCCGGGATAATAAGCAAGACCCTGGCAGCGGTTATTTTCATTAACCAGATCCGCATGAAAATAGGCCTTGTGTTCGGAAACCCGGAGACAACCACCGGCGGAAATGCTCTTAAGTTCTATTCATCCGTTCGACTTGATATCAGGCGCATCGGTGCTATCAAGGACGGCCAGGAGATTGTAGGAAGCCGAACACG
>DAOVAE010000002.1 GCA_030671225.1 Desulfobacteraceae bacterium | reverse complement strand
TTATTAAAGGCAAGTATATATCCAAGTCCCATCACCAGACCTGGAATTGCTGCGGGCATCACAGATAAAAGATAGATGAATTGTTTGAAGAAAGGTTTGCGTGTTTCCATGACATACCCGGCAACCAGGGTAATAAATGATCCCCCGAAACCGACAAAAAGAGAAACCCATACACTTGTCCACAGGGCGGAATATCCGCCAATGGATGGAAAACTGTAATGTGCAAGCGTCAGCGTCCAGTCATAAGGCCATGTTTTTACAAAAGAACCGATAACTACCGTTGCAAATATCATAATAATCGAAAAGGAGACAAGGCTGCAATAAATGGTGTATGATATCTTTTTCAATGACCTTGAAGGGGGAATTACAGGTTTCGCAGCACCGCTGATCATGGCAAACGTTTTTCGGGAAATATAATAATTAAAAATAAATGCCATGAGAGAAGGAACCAGGAGAATGATGCTGATGGTGGCGCCCAGGTCAAATCTATACAGATTTGTTACCTGAGCATAAATCTCGGTGGCCAGAACATTATAGTTTGCACCGATCACAACAGGATTTCCAAAATCTGTAATCGTCAGATTAAATGTCAAAGCAGCAGAGCTGAGAATGCCGTATTTTGCAGAAGGGAGGGTAATTCTGGTAAACACCTTGAACGGCGTAGCCCCTAAACTCTCTGCTGCTTCATCCAGTCGGATGTCAACAGCCGAAAGTGTAGTAAATAAAATAACAAATGCATGGGGCAGGCAATACAGAACCTCCGAAACAATAATCCCGGTGGCACCGTAAATATTCCAGTCTATCTGAAGGAGATGTGCCGTAATTAATCCGTTCCTGCCGAAAAGATAAATAAGAGCCAAAGCCTGAATGATGGACGGAGCCACAAGAGGCATCATGATGATATTTCTGAAAAAGGTTTTTCCGGAAATCGTTGTGCGGGTCATTGCATAGGCAAAAAAGAAAACTACAACAGTTACGATGATCGTGGTGGCTACAGATACATAAAGGCTATGCCAGAGGGCATTTAGGGTATATGAGGTGGTAAAATATTTTTGAAAATTTGCAAGCGTAAAATTTGCTAAACCAAACTGGCCGCCTTTGAAAAAACTCAATTTAAGGATGGACCAGAGGGGAAAAAGCATAAAAAAGAAAAGCAGAAGCGCAATGAAAATGGTTACGGCCGGAACAATGAATTTGTCAATCTCCATCCTCGCAGATGAAATACCATATTCCATTGGCACAGCATGTTCTTTTGAGGTGGTATTCATTTCTCCCAAGTACACATATTCTGAGACCTTTGCACAACGCCCCCTTTTGCCCAATTCCGGCGTCAGGCTCAAATTTTAATCCTCAAAATACTCCATGTATTCCTGTGGTTAAAATTTTCGCCTTTCTTGGCCTTGAACAAAATTGAACGTTTTGCAAAGGTCTCATTCTTCTTAAATATGATTACGCATTAAGGTGTGGTTTACTCATTCCATTGGTCTGAAACTAAATCAACTTTCTGAACAGTTCGGTATAAATATGGAAAGCATCGGGTGGAAAATAAAGTGTCATTTTATCTTTTCTTTTCAGATTTATTTTCTCAAACTCTTTTTCGGGTAAGTCAACAAACATTTCTTCTCCCTCAAGGAAAAAGGTAATTCTCACAATAGCACCAAGAAAATTAATAACCTCCGCATCAACATCAACAACATTTGAAGGCACACAATTTTCAGAAGAGATGGTAACATCCACGATCTCAATATTTTCAGGTCGAATGGCGAGATATACCGTTTCCTCTCCAACATCTGTGATATCCGCTACCATGAATTCCAGTTGTCCGAATTTTATTTTTCCATTCTTTTTTGCGCCTGTAATAAAATTGGATGTCCCCACAAATTCAGCAATAAAACTTGTTCTTGGCTTTTTATATATTTCAAAAGGAGAACCGATTTGTCTGAATTCACCATCTCTCATGATGACAACTCTATCAGCAAGTGCAAGGGCTTCTTCCTGATCATGGGTCACATAGATCATGGTAATTCCCAACTCTTCCTGTAATTTTTTGATAACGGTTCTCAGTCGCACGCGTATTTTAGCATCAAGTGCACTTAAAGGTTCGTCTAAAAGGAGAACACTCGGATTTATTGCAAGAGCTCTGCCAAGTGCAACCCTTTGCTGCTGTCCACCGCTTAGCTGTGAAGGATAATGGCCCTCCCATCCGATCAAGCCTAAAAGCTCCAGCATTTCACCAACCCTTTCATGGATTAGCTTTTGAGGCATTTTTCGCATTTTTAAGCCAAATGCGATGTTTTGATTCACCGTCATATTCGGAAAAAGCGCATAAGACTGGAAAACAATTCCAAATTCTCTTTTCTGCGGAATAATGTTATTAATAATTTTCCCATCATAAATGATATTTCCCGATGTTACCTGTTCAAATCCGGTGATCATCCTGAGAATGGTCGTTTTCCCGCATCCGCTTGGACCTAAAAAGCAAAGAAATTCACCTGGTTCAATATCCAGACTGACATTGTTTACTGCAACAAGCGAGCCGAAATGTTTACTTACATCTTCTATAATCAGCTTTTTAGACATAATATCAGCAGAGTCCCTTAGTCCAGACAAGCCGGAACCGATAAATAAATTGATAACGAAAGCACTAAAAGAATATTATTTGGTGTTTTCGCAATTGTCTTTATGATTTTCTGCCAGAAAAAATGATAAAAAGCTTCACCAATCATGGCTGAGGATTGATGAAGCTTTATAAAACATTAATTAAAAACGATTTCTATCTAATAAAAAGCTTTTGCCAATGCTCAAGAATTTTGACGCGATTTTTTGATTGCCATGGAAAATCCATTGGGGCCAGTTTGATTGTTTCTAAAGCGGGCAGATCCTTCGGGCCTTGAATATTCGGATAGGTAACTCCGAGTTTAAATTTTGCGTATTGTTTCATAGCGCTCTCAGTAATCGCCCAATCCAGAAATTTCTTGGCCGCTTTTTCATGTTTTGCACCTTTCAAAAGCGCATTGGCCTCGAGCTCATATCCTGCTCCCTCTTCAGGAAGCACCAAAGCAACTGGAAAACCTTTCTTCTTTAGAGATGAATATACGAAAGCAAAAGAGCATCCAATAGCATATTCACCGGCGGCAGTCAGTTTTGCCGGCTTTGATCCGCTTTTTATATACTGTCCCATGTTTTTATCCAGTTTTTTCAGAAAATCCCATGCTTTATTCTCTTCAACCGGTTTGGTTTTATAATCCGGATCAAGCATCACCAGAAGACTGGCGACTTGGAGAAAACCTGTACCGGAACTGGCAGGATTCGGCATGATCAGCATGTCTTTGTACACCGGGTTCAGGAGATCATTCCACCCTTTTGGCATGGGCAGGTTTTTCGATTCCAAGACTTTTGTATTGGGTACCAGGGCAGCGGCATATAAATCAATGGCGGTCCAATATCCATCTGGATTTTTAAAATGAGAAGGAATTTTGTCCCACCCCTTGGGTTTATATGGCTCAAGCATTCCCTTTGGGATAAATTCTGACATGTTCGTTACGGCCCAGCCCCAAATACAGTCTGCTTGGGGATTGTCTTTTTCAGCCAGCATCCTGGCACCAAGTTCACCTGTTGACAGTCTAATTGCCTGGATATCAAGATCGGGCAACTCCTTTTTTGCAAATTCAAGATAATCCACAACTTCTTCATTTTCCAGTGATGTATAAACAACAACCCGTTCCTTTGCTATAGCTGTCCCCAACAAAAGAGAGAAAGCTACACCTACACAAATAATTAATAACCCTGTTCTTTTCATAGAATTTCCTCCTTGTTTTGAAATGGTAAGTTTAAATGGCAAGTAATGTAAACAATTTAGGCTTGAACGATTATATAGATATAAAATTAGGCCAAAACATTGTCAAGTTATATTTCCTGCCCGCAGGAAATCCGAAAGTCCTTGACTGCTTGAGCCAGCCCGACATAAAGGGCGTGGCTAATAAGAGCGTGACCGATGGATACCTCCTTGATCCCGGAAAGATCCTGGAGACGGTAAAGATTCTCGAGGGTTAGATCGTGTCCTGCATTGACATCCATGCCGGCATCAAGGGCGGCGTTGTGAGTATCACGGAGCTTGCCAAATTCGTTTGTTATTTCGATCTCTGTTTTGGCTGACGCGTATGGTCCTGTGTAAAGCTCAACACGATCAGCGCCTACAGCCGAAGCCTTTACCATATTTGCAGGCTCAGGATCCATAAAAAGGCTTACGCGGATACCTTCTGACTTAAGACGTTCAATGGCTCTGCCTAAAAATTTTTCGTCCTTTTCGATGTTCCAACCGTGATGCGATGTAATCTCACCTGGTTCGACGGGGACGAGAGTGCACTGGGTGGGACGAATTTCCATAACAAGATCAAGGAGATCCGGCCTGGGATCTCCCTCAATGTTAAACTCGACGGTGACCATCCCGGCAATATCACGCACATCATCAGGCCCAATATGTCGCTGATCGTCTCTGGGATGGACAGTGATGCCCTGGCAACCGGCCTCTATGCAGGTGCGAACAGCCTGAACCACATTCGGCTCATCTCCGCCCCGGGCATTACGCAAAGTAGCAACCTTGTTGACGTTAACACTTAGATTTATCATGTCGCTGTTTCTCCATTCTATGTTTGATTTTCAATATTAAACTTGATGGCTTCGTAAAAAGTCCAAATTCTGCGTTGCGCTGCATTCCTCGTCACTGCAACGCAATAGCTGATTTTAAGTTTTTATAAAAATTCTTTAAATTTTTCTATAACAAAAAAATCCCGCGGCAACAAGAGTGCACGCGGGATTTTTATTGCACAATGACATTTGCTGTTACTTCTTGTCGTCGTCTTTTACCTCTTCGAAATCAGCATCGACAACATCCTCGTCAGGTGCGGCGGGTCCTGGCTGCTCAGATCCTGCTGCACCGGCTTCGGCCTGCTGCTGATCTGTCTGGGAAGCCTGCTGATACATAGCTTCCGCCAGTTTATGGGAAACTTGCGTCATCTCCTCACTCAGGCGTTTGATCTCTTCAGCATCATCACCCTCCATAGCTTTCTTAAGAGGTTCAATGGCAGCTTCAACCTTGCTTTTGGTTGCTGCATCAACTTTGTCACCGAGATCTTTGATCGATTTTTCGGTTTGATAGATCAACGCATCTGCTGTGTTTCTGGCCTCAACCAGTTCCCTTTTCTTTTTGTCATCTTCAGAATGAAGCTCGGCGTCCTTTATCAGCTTATCGATTTCTTCCTTAGATAAGCCGCTGGAGGCTGTTATCTGGATGGATTGTTCCTTGCCGGTTGCCATATCCTTTGCGGACACGCTCACAATTCCGTTTGCATCTATATCAAACGACACCTCGATCTGCGGCACACCTCTTGGTGCAGAAGGTATCCCCACAAGTTCGAAGCGCCCCAGGGTTTTGTTGCCGCCGGCCATCTCCCGTTCTCCCTGAAGCACATGGATCGATACAGCAGGCTGGTTGTCTGCCGCGGTTGAAAAAATCTGGCTCTTTTTGGTGGGAATGGTCGTATTCTTTTCTATGAGCCTTGTCATTACGCCACCCAGAGTCTCGATGCCAAGGGAAAGGGGTGTAACGTCGAGAAGAAGAACATCCTTTACGTCTCCTTTCAATACGCCTCCCTGAATAGCGGCACCGATGGCTACAACTTCGTCCGGATTAACACCTTTGTTGGGTTCCTTGCCAAAAATTCTCTTGACGCGTTCCTGAACAGCCGGCATGCGCGTCATACCGCCAACAAGAATTACTTCATTTATATCATTGGGGGATAGACCTGAATCTTTAATCGCTGTTTGACAGGGTTTTTCAAGTTTGTCGAGCAGAACACTGATAAGCCCTTCAAGCTTGGCCCTGGATATTTTTATGTTAAGGTGCTTGGGACCAGCGGCATCGGCTGTAATAAATGGAAGATTAACATCCGTTTCCATGGACGTTGAAAGTTCCATTTTTGCTTTTTCAGCAGCTTCTTTTAGCCGCTGCAAAGCCATTTTGTCGTTTCTTATATCAATCCCCTGGTCTTTTTTAAATTCATCTGCCAGATAATCGATAAGCCGAAGATCGAAATCTTCACCCCCGAGATGGGTATCACCATTTGTAGCTTTAACTTCGAAAACACCGTCGCCGATTTCAAGTATAGAAACATCAAATGTGCCGCCGCCCAGATCAAATACTACAATTTTTTCTTCTATTTTCTTGTCGAGACCATATGCAAGTGATGCGGCAGTCGGTTCATTGATGATCCTTAGCACATTGAGACCGGCTATTTTTCCGGCATCCTTGGTTGCCTGCCGTTGGTTGTCGTCAAAATAGGCAGGAACAGTTATTACAGCATCGGTAACTTTCTCTCCAAGATATTCCTCGGCGGTATGTTTGATGTTAGCCAGTATAAAAGATGATATCTCAGCCGGACTATTTGACTTGCCCCGTATATTTATTCGAATATCACCATTTTTTGCTTCTTCAATCTTATAAGGAAGTATCTTAATATCGTCCTGTACTTCTTTGGATGCATACTTACGACCGACAAGTCTTTTTACCCCAAAAACCGTATTTTCAGGGTTTGTGATCGCCTGTCGCTTTGCAATTTGGCCGACCAATCTCTCTCCACTGTCTGAAACGGCTACAGTGGAAGGTGTTGTGCGCCCTCCCTCGAGGTTGGTTATAACTTTGGCTTCACCCCCCTCCATAACCGCCACACATGAATTTGTAGTGCCGAGATCGATTCCAATGATTTTACTCATTTGTTTTCCTCCTTACCTTGATATATAATCTTTTTTTTATTAGTTTAGTTCTTTGAAACAAATCGATTTCAAACGAGCTTCAGGCAATATTTTCAAAAAGCTAAAGTGTTACTTTTTTTATCTTCTATTCTTCTTGAGCCTCGTTTTCTTGGTTTTCGGACTCTGTTGTTTTGGATACAACAACCATGGCGGGTCTGAGCAACCTGTCATGCATCATGTATCCTTTTTGAAGTTCATTTAAAATAGTGTTTTCAGGGTGGTCAACCGTCTCTTCTTGCATGACAGCCTGGTGTAAAGCAGGATCAAAAGCCTTCCCCAGAGACTCAAACGGTTTTACATTGAATTGTTCAAAAACCTTTAGTATTTCTTTGAGTGTCATGTTCACACCTTCCACCACAGAGTTTTGTGCATGATCGTCATTGCTTGAGGATTCTATGGCACGGTCCAGATTATCGACTATAGGCAGCATCGCCTTTACGAAACTTTCATTGGCAAACTTTCTGAAGTCATTCATTTCGCGTGCAGCACGCTTCTTGTAGTTTTCAAATTCAGCGGAAACTCTTAAGAAACGATCATAGGACTCTTTGGCCTCCTTTTCCAGGGATTCAAGCCTTGCTTCCATCTCTTTTAAAGGGTCACCGGTCTTTTTATTATCTTTATCTGAATCGATCTCTTTAGAAATTTTCTTTTCCGTACTGTTTTCTTCAATTTCAGTATTAATTTTGATTTTCTTTTTTGCTGCCATCAACCGAATTAATCTCCTGATCTTTATAAAACTTAGCAATTTATCAACCCGATTTTTCATAAAATGCGGGTTAATACAAAAACATCGCTAAAAAAATAAGACTGTCTGGAATATTGTCAAGGTAGAAAAGGGGGATTTTGGATTTTGAGCTCAGGATTTAATGGTTGAAATTTTTCAAAGGTTTCTAATAGAAGAGCTGGTTGTGCACCCTCTATCGAATCTCTTTCTGAAATATAATAAGCCAAAAGTTTGACCGGAGTCGATCCACGACACAGACCGCATTACTTATCGCTGCTTCCTTCCGGACCTGACGAGGTTCGTAACCGTCTGTTGCGCGGCGGCCGATCAGATTGACTTATAAGCTCCCAGGTCAAAATCCTTGAGAGGGGATTCAGCCCCGCATGAAGCGGATTTCGGGAAAAGGGCACCGCTAGCTCCCCGCCTAGCACAACCACAAATATGAATATAATCGATAGACATTTTTTTCAAGATAAAAAAGAAATCCGCTTTCCTACCACAATATAGACTGTAACTCGAATTAACAGATTCTACATTCTGTGTTTATTATTGACATTCATCCATTCCTATCATAGTCTTTTCCCAATTCTTTCAAGATTGAAAAATTCCTAATAGTATAGCTCTTTGAAACAAATCGATTTCAAACAAGCTTCAGTAAAAATGAAGCGGTAATATTTTCAAAAAGCTAAAGTGTTACAAAAACTCGTTAAACTCTTTAGAAAACGTTCCTAATATTTTGTAGAAAATTCATGAAATCAAAGGGCAATATTGTGATGAGAAATTTCATAATCCCTTTATTATTATCTTATTATTTGATCACTGCCGGCTGTGCCGTGCTTGTCATCGGTGCCGGTGCCGGTGCAGGCGTATATTCTTATGTAAACGGCCAGTTAAAAAGATCTTATCACGCAACGTTCGATAAAACCGGCCAGACATGTACTGATGCCCTGACAAGTCTGAAAATGGTTATAACAGAAAAAACATCAGACGATATTAAGGCAATAATTAAAGCCAGGCGAACTGATGAAACACCGGTTACAATAAAAATCGTAATGATAGCACCTGACATTACCGAGGTTTCCGTCCGCTCAGGCATTGTAGGAATGTGGGACAAAAAAGTTTCCGAGCTTATTCATGCCAGCATCGCACAAAGGCTACAATAATAAGTTATTACGTACTGTTGAACAGACCGTTACAACCTATGGAATGCTTAAACCGAAAGATTCGGTTGTTATCGGTGTATCAGGCGGGCCTGATTCGGTGGCCCTTCTTCATGTGCTTCTCATATTAGCATCCCGTTTTTCCCTCAAGCTTGTAGTGGCACATTTAAATCATTGCCTGCGCCAGAACAATTCAGACAAAGACGCTGCATTTGTTGTATCACTTGCAAAAAAATACGATTTGCCATGTTACATTCATAAAGAGGATGTCCGTAAATATCAGCTTGAAAACAAACTTTCACTGGAAGAAGCGGCCAGACGAGTTCGCTATACTTTTTTAAATAGCGTTGCCGAAACAAACCGGTTTAACAAAATTGCACTCGGCCATCATTTTGATGATAATGCCGAGCTTGTTTTGATGAATATTTTTCGAGGAAGCGGCCCGCTGGGTCTTTCCGGCATACCTCCGGTGAGGGAGGGAAAGATTATTCGGCCATTATTAGGACTTAAACGATCAGAACTGATTGATTTTTTAGATGAAAATGGATTAAAATTTGTTGCAGACGCAACCAATAGGGACACAAGATACCTTCGGAATAGAATACGTCACAATTTAATACCATTGTTAAAAACATCCTATAATCCTAATATCATAGAAACCTTAAATCGGCTTGCTTCAATTATAAGATTTGAAGAGGAATGGATTGAAGATGTCATTCACCCTCTCTTCGAAAAAGCTGTTTCAAGCATGCAGGATGATCATGTTGCCCTTTCTGTGTCAAAGCTTGATGGGATGCATATTGCAGCACAAAGACGTATAATAAGAAAGGCGATTGCAAGCATAAAAGGGGATTTGCGGCGTATCAGCTTTGCCCACATAGATTCAGCGACAAACCTTTTGGAAAGAGGGCCGGCCTGCGGAACCCTTGATTTGCCAAATCGTATCAGGATTTGGCGAAATGGAGACGTTCTTCTTTTTTCAAAAGAAAAAAACGCCCTACGTGATCTTGATGTGCGGTTCGGCCAGACCGAAACCTTCACTTTTGAATACAAAATAATAAAGCCTGAATCGATATATATAAAAGAAATCAACGCTTATATTAAATTTACTGAAATGGGCGTTGAAAATCTTCCCGATTTCGACAGTACTGGACAAAATACCGGTTTTTTTGATAGGATGGCATTAAGTTTTCCGCTGGTTCTGAGGAACTTTCGGCCTGGTGACCGTTTTAAGCCACTGGGTATGACCGGGACACAAAAGTTGAAAAAATTTTTCATCGACAAAAAAGTTCCAAAAAAAGAACGAGCAAGATGCCCTATTCTGCTTTGCCGGGGAAAAATAATTTGGGTTGCAGGTTATAGAATAGATGAATCTGTTAAAGTGAAGCCCTCGACAAGAAATGTACTTAAAGTGGAACTTTTTCTTGCCTAATCGACAATAATGATTAATATAATTTTATAAATTGTAATTTAATAGGGGGTTGAGACCTTTGAATCCTTTTTATAAGAATCTGGCTTTATGGATAGTCATCACGCTCATGATGATTATGCTGTATAATCTTTTCAATCAACAGCACCTGGCTGAAACAAACATAAGTTATACTGAATTTCTGACCATGGTCGATAATGAGAGTGTTTCTGATGTGGTTATCCAGGGGCAGGAACTCTTCGTCACGGATGGAAACCATAATCGCTTCAAGGTATATGCTCCTCAGGACAGCGACCTTATCAAGATCCTCCGGCAAAAGGGAGTTGCCATTAATGCCAAACCAGAGACCGCGTCACCATGGTATATGAATGTTCTGGTTTCATGGTTCCCGATGATTGTATTAATAGGCGTATGGATCTTTTTTATGCGTCAGATGCAGGCCGGAGGAGGCAAGGCCATGTCTTTTGGCAAAAGCCGGGCTCGGTTGCAATCTGACCAGATGAAGAAAGTTACTTTTGAAGACGTCGCTGGAATCGATGAAGCCAAAGAAGAGCTCGGTGAAATAATAGAATTTCTCAGAGAACCGAAGAAATTTACTCGTCTTGGAGGACGGATACCAAAAGGTGTTCTCCTGATGGGTTCACCAGGCACAGGCAAAACCCTTTTAGCTCGTGCTATTGCGGGTGAAGCTGATGTTCCGTTCTTTAATATCAGTGGTTCTGATTTTGTAGAAATGTTTGTCGGCGTGGGGGCGTCACGGGTCAGAGATCTATTTGTCCAGGGTAAAAAGAATGCGCCCTGTATTATATTCATAGATGAAATTGATGCTGTTGGAAGGCACAGGGGAGCCGGCCTCGGTGGAGGGCACGACGAAAGAGAGCAAACGCTAAACCAGCTATTGGTTGAAATGGACGGATTCGAATCAAACGAAGGTGTGATCCTTATTTCCGCCACCAACCGGCCCGATGTGCTCGACCCGGCTCTTTTGCGCCCCGGGCGTTTTGACCGTCAGGTTGTTGTTCCCCTGCCGGATATTTTAGGCCGTGAAAAAATCTTTAAGGTTCATCTGAAAAAAGTTCCAATAGCACCCGATGTAGACACTATGATACTGGCAAAGGGAACACCCGGTTTTTCCGGCGCGGATCTGGAAAACCTTGTGAACGAAGCGGCGCTGCTTGGAGCTAAAAGAAATAAAGAAAAAATTGATATGTCTGACCTGGAAGATTCCAAGGACAAGGTCTATATGGGATTGGAACGCAAATCGAAAGTTATCAAAGAGGAAGACAGAAAGACAACAGCTTACCACGAAGGTGGACATGCCCTTGTTGCCCGTTTGCTTCCCGGTACGGATGCCGTCAACAAGATAACCATTATTCCAAGAGGACGTGCCGCCGGTATCACATGGTTCTTGCCCGAAGAGAGCGATTTTAAATATAAAGATCAGCTTGAGAGCGAATTGTCGGTCGCTTTCGGCGGACGGGTGGCAGAAGAAATTGTTTTTGACAGAATCAGCACCGGCGCTGCCAACGATATTAAACAAGCAACCGATGTTGCCCAGAAGATGGTACGCAGTTGGGGCATGAGTGAAGATTTAGGCCCTCTTTCTTTTGCCAAGGGAGAAGAGCATATTTTCCTCGGGCGCGAAATAGCACAGCACAGGGATTATTCTGAAGAAACAGCAAAGAAAATAGATCAAGAAATAAAAAATCTTATCCAAAAAGCTTACATTCGCGCAAAGAATATTTTAGAAAAGAATCTGGATATTCTACACGCCCTGGCAGATCGATTGCTTGAAAAAGAGACGGTTCTGGGTAAAGAGCTTGATGAACTTATCCGATCAATGAGACCTGAATTTGAGTTCCCATCAAAGACGTCCATCGACGAAAAAGACAGTGCTGGTAAAAAAGCTCAAGCCGGAGCTAAAGAAGATAAAGCAGAAACAAAAACAGCAACCGAAAATGAGCGGCCCTCATCTTAAATCGCCAATCTATTAATTTTCCGTTATTCAATTAACAAGCGCATATGGAAACATATAACCTTGCATGGGGTAAACACAGGCTGGTTCTAGGTAAGGGTACCTGTATTATGGGCATCTTAAATGTTACGCCGGATTCATTTTCAGATGGTGGGAAATTTTTCACATTAGATGACGCCGTGGCTCAAGGCCAAAAACTTTTTGAAGACGGGGCTGATATCCTTGATATAGGCGGGGAATCCACACGCCCGTTTTCTGCTGCGGTATCTGTCGAAGAGGAAATCCGACGTGTTGTACCTGTGATTGAAAAGCTTGCAAGGCGTATTTCCATTCCTATTTCTATCGATACAACCAAAGCCACTGTGGCCAGAAGAGCCCTTGAAGCCGGCGCCTCTATTATAAACGATGTTTCGGCACTGCGTCTTGATCACGAAATTGCAGATGTAGCGGCAGAATACGGCGTTCCGGTAATTTTAATGCATATGCTTGGAACCCCGAAAACCATGCAGATTGACCCTACGTATGATGATCTTATCGAAGAAATCATAGCATTTCTAAAAAATGCTATGAATCAGGCTGAAAAAAAAGGAATTGCAAAATCAAAGATCATCATCGATCCTGGAATAGGTTTCGGGAAAACCGTTGAACATAATCTTTTATTAATTAAACACCTGCATGAATTTAAAACACTGGATGTTCCGATTTTGATAGGATCCTCCGGAAAGGCTTTTATACGAAATATACTTAAAGATAAGACCGTTAAAGATATTAACCCCGACCTGGCTGTAGTGGAAACCGGCACCCAGGCTTCCATAGCCGCTTCAGTTTTAAACGGCGCCCACATAGTCAGAGTCCACAATGTTTCCAATACACGTGCAACCATCAAAATCATTGACGCCATTAAGAATGTGCAAAACAGCTAGAAGCTATTTAAAAATCCCATCTAATGGAGACCGTTGAAAAATGTTCATTTTTGTTCAAGTTCAAGGAAGGGGAAAATTTTAACCACAGGAATACATTGAGTATTTCGAGGATTAAAATTTGAGCCTGACGTAGAAATTGGGCAAAAAGGGGCGTTTTGCAAAGGTCTCTAATGGTTAATAGTTTTATGGGGCTCAAGAACCGTTTGTTATCCATTATTTACTATGAACAGCCATAGTCGTTTTTCTCATTTAATTTCACGAAATTTAAAATGGTTGAGACTGTTTTGTTTTCTTGGGGTTTTTATCTTTTTGCCGGGGTCCTGCTCATTATTACAAGAAACCGATATATTTATTCCGGTTGATTCCGGCCAAATTCCTGCAGGACTGACCATAACCGGTCCGCCGTTAAAAGGTATAGAAGTCCACGTCCGCGGTCCCAAATCGATAATTAGAACCCTTTCTGATCTGAAAATATGGTATGTCCTTGATTTGTCCGGAGTAAAGGTCGGCATCAACTCTATTCCGATAAAAAAGGACCGTATTACCCTTCCTGAGGGAGTATTGATCGTAAGTATAAACCCAACGTTTTTGACCGTAAGGATTGCGAATAAAACAAAAAAGAAACTACCTGTTATAATTTCTTTTTCCGGAAAGCCTGCTGCAGGATTTATAGTTGCAGGCGCAACGGCCAAACCATTATCTGTTATCCTGCAAGGACCTGAAAACATCCTTGGCCCCATGGATAAGGTGTTGACAAAACCGATCGATATCAAAGGGCTGGCGGAATCTTTTAAAAAAGAAGTGGTTCTGAACCTTGCCGAAGATCTTGAGATCATTTCTCCTTCGGGGATTATTCTTGCTGAAGTATCGATAGAAGAAAATATTGTCACAAAGAAATTTAATAATATTCAGGTTGAAGGCAAAAACAGCCCTTTCATGTACAGCATTATGCCCCCGACAATTAATATTGAAGTTAAAGGACCAGTTAATATTATTGAAAAGCTTCATAAGAATAAAGGGATTGAAGTATATGTTGACCTCAAAGGATTAAAACACGGAGTTTATGTTAGACGGGCTGCCATAACGTTGCCTGTTAAAATCACCCTTATTGGCGCAAAGCCCGAACTTTTCACAGTAAAAATTAGTGCTGAAAATAAGAGCTGAGAAAAGGGTAACACTTTAGCTTTTTGAAAATATTGCCGCTTCAGGTATAATTAAATTTTCACTGAAAAGGAATTTTGATCATGCTTCTTGTTATAGATGTTGGTAACACAAACACTGTAATCGGTGTTTACGACGGCAGGCATCTGGTTAAAGACTGGCGGATACGTACTGAAAGGCATACAACAGAAGATGAGTTTAACATCCTTGCCACCAATCTTTTTTCCGGAAGCAATATCGATTCAAAGAATATCGGCAAGACTATTATCTCCTGTGTCGTGCCGCCTATGGTAACAATTCTCGATTCTTTCTGTTGCAAATACTTAGGACATGCCCCGCATTGGGTCGATGCCGGGTCTGCTCCGAAGCTGCCGATACGTTACAAAAATCCAGCAGAAGTAGGGGCAGACAGGATTGTTAACGCTGTCGCAGCATTTCACAAGTATCAAACCAGTCTTGTTATAATAGATTTTGGAACAGCAACAACCTTTGATTCTATTTCAGAAAAAGGGGAATATCTCGGTGGTGCAATAAGCCCCGGAATTATGATTGCCTCTGAAGCCCTGTTCATGAAAGCGTCCAAACTTCCCAGGGTCGAAATCTTTGTTCCTCCTGAAAGCGTAATCGGCAAAGATACCGCAAGCAGTATTAAGGCAGGAATTATTTTCGGGTATGCAGGACTTGTGGATGGAATGGTTAGGCGAATGAAGGTCGAAATGGGCACAAACCCCCGGGTAATAGCTACAGGAGGTCTGGCAGAACTTATGTGTCAAGTGTCAGAAACCATTGAAGTCGTTGAACCGGCCTTGACCCTCGAAGGATTACGCATTATCAGCAACAGTTTGTAGATAGCCTGTAAATCCTTTTATACTATTTTTCAGAAAACCTCTCTCCCTTTCTTTTACAGCCTTGTCCATGTAAAAAAAATTCTTTAGACATGGGTCTTGCTTTAAAAGCCTTTGCAGACAGCCATTGAAAAGATCCTCGCCTTCAGTTCCCTGAAGATTTACAATTTCATCTTTGACAATTTCTTTCCATAATAAAAGCTGATCCCTGTGTGTTTTCAACATGCTTACAGCATCTTCCTTCATGCCGAAATGGCCGTAACATATCATCGAGGGTTTTCTGGAAATTAAAGCATCGATGCTTTGAATAGAGGTCTCCAGAAAAAAACGGGGCGGTGTGGCGGGTCTAAGATAAAAGCCGTTTCCGGAAATATCGAGACAAACTCCCCCTGCCTCTCCCGCAAAAAGATATGGGCCCAACAAATAACTGACATGATGAGGGGCATGTCCGGGCGTCAGGATCGGAATGACTTTATGATCTTGGTATAGGCCGGCATTGTAAAGCAATTTCTGGGGAACCGGCCGGAACGGTCCATAGGCCTGGGCCGTTTGACCAAGGGTTTTAAGACTCCCTTCCCACAGACGTGAAGGATCTGCAAGGTGCTGGATCCCTTTTTTGTGACAGACAATGGGAGTGTCGGGAAAAAGCACTGCCAGATCTCCAGCTCCTCCGGCGTGGTCTATATGGATGTGGGTCAAAAGAATTGCGTCAAGATGCCTTACTTCCAAGGTTTCCAAGGATTTTACAAGCATGGGAACGGTGGACGCGGGACCTACATCCACTAAAAAGGTTTTTTTGCCTTTGTAGATCCAGGCTCCTATGAACGAGGTAAATCCTGGCACATCCTGGTCAAGAGGAACAAGATAGAGTTTGGGCGCAACTTCAATTAATCTCATTTTATGAAATATTGGAATCAGACCCTGCCGGTCTTGATAAGGGACTCTTTGAAAACACGATAAAATATCTCGTTGTCGGCCACACCACGTCTAATGATTTTTTCTGTTTCATTTATGTTTTTTAAGTTGACAATAAGGTTGACGCTCTTGTTAAAGGCCGCCATATTGTCCATAGTGCGAAAGCGGCTGGTTACAAGTGTCACGAAGATATTACGCCGAATGGACATATTAAGACGATCCAGGTATTTGAGGATATTGTTCATATCCGGATTCTTGGTGCCGAACCGCTCGTTAAGCACTACCATATCAAAGACGTGGAATCTCATCTGCTTTAGAGCATCTTTGTGTGACTGGGGTGCCGTAGTATGATATCCAATGTTATACAGGGCCGTTATGATTTTGGTCCGGATGGCTGAGTCCGGTTCACACAAAAGGGCTGTCTCTACACCCTCTTCCACAAAATCGAAAGGTTTTTCCGATGCGTCGTAAGCACTGGAGTCGACCTCGTCGATGATTGTTTTTTTCAGTCCGGGTTTGGGTTTGGCAGATGGAGCCGGAGTCTCTTCGAATGACGACGGCGTATCATAGCGGGTGTCCACGGAAACTTTATTGTTGCACTTGGGGCATGTAAGGGAAAAAACCTGTCCCCGGGGAACCTTTTGATCCGGAATGTTAAACTTGCTCTGGCACTTTTCACATACCACGTCCATGATTTTTCCTCTTTTTGCTTGCCTACTATTACCGCGTCTTGTCGTAATCCTGATCAACCTGCAAATCTGTAATATCCGTGGTGGCTTCTCCGCGTGCGCTCTTGACCGAGTCGATTCCGCGGCCTACTATAGCTTTGCGGGAAGCGTAGGCCATGGCAGTCTCCTGGGTAATCAAGCCCTTTTCGTACAACCCAACGATGTAATCGTCAAAGGTAGTCATACCGAAAGCTTGCCCGGCCTGGATGATATCATAATACGTTTTCCCCTCGGATTCTCCGTGCAGAATCAGATCCTTGACCCGAAGATTGGTACCCATTATTTCAAAGGCCGCAATCCGTCCTCCTCCCACCTTGGGAAGAAGTCTCTGGCATACGATCCAGCGGATCGTATCGGCAAGTCGGATGCGAATCTGATTTTCTTCTTCTGTAGGGAACATCCCGAGGATACGGTTGATTGTCTGCCCGGCATCAACAGTGTGGAGGGTGCTTAAGACCAGGTGTCCGGTCTCGGACGCACTTAGACCGATCTCCACCGTTTCCCTGTCACGCATCTCGCCCACCAGGATTACCTTGGGAGCCTGGCGCAGGGCGGCTCTAAGGCCAGATGCAAATGAGTCGAAATCCTCCCCCATCTCTCGCTGGTTGAAAGTGGCCTTCTTGTGTGGATGATCGTACTCCACCGGATCCTCCAGGGTCACTATGTGCACCGATCTGGTATCATTGATCTCGTTGAGAACTGCGGCCAGTGAGGTTGTTTTTCCGGTGCCGGTGGCACCGGTGACCAAGATGAAGCCGTTCTTTTCCTCAGCCATATTGAGAAATGACTCAGGAATGCCCAGTTCCTGGCAGGTGGGAATTTTGGTTGCAAGTTTTCTCAAGACAATGGAGTAATTGCTCCGCTGGGAAAAGATGTTGACTCTGAAGCGGGCCTTGCCTGGAAGCTCGTAGGATGAATCGCACGACCCCTCAAGCAGGAGATTCTCGGTGAGTCGCCTGTTCTGGTTGATGAGGTTGAAGGCGAAGATTTCAGCCTGAAACGGGGTGATCTCGTCAAAAGGCGGATTCATGTCGACTATGGCAAGTTCGCCGGCGGTCTCAACCTGAAACGGTTTTCCCACGGTGATATTTAGATCGGAAACATTGTCGTATGCATCGAGCATTCTTGATAGAATATGATC